>JAYELL010000014.1 GCA_034717495.1 Chloroflexota bacterium
CTCCACCGGTTTATGCTTCAGATTGGCGACAGGATTTCCATCTGCCCCATAGATTACCATGATCTGGCCGCTGATCTCGTAGGTGGCAGCCAGGGTCAGTGCGGTCAATAGCATACGGTCCTGCTTGATGGCGTTTTCAGGACAGCTTTGCTCGCCGGTGGGTACCACCTCGATGCTACCGATCGTGAGAGCCGTATCGTCCGATTGGTAGGCTGCTGAATAGAGGCCGCAAACCGCCGTGCCAAGCAACTCACCACCCTCACGGAACTGGGCCGTGGTGATCGACGGTGGTATGACACTGACAAGCTCGCCATCGTCATTTTGATAGGCGCTGACCAGCCAGGTAGAGCCCACCAGCACTGGATCCGACGGTGGGGGCGCTCCGCAGGCAGTGACCAACAGAAGAAGAAGCAGGATTGGGACCAAGGCCCCGACGATGTTCCGTTTCCACGCGTAGTTCATGTCAATCCCTCGTGTTCCTTGAATGTCCAGGACTCATGCAACGCCTTCGACCTCTTCCCTGGAGATGCTGTCCGGTCCATTGTGCTCGGTTGCCAGCCACATCTCGCCCGCTGCCATGGCTGCCCTGGTAGAATCGCCCAGGACTTCCGTTGCCATGAAAATGCCATCTTCAGGGATCGAGTCTGTCGTTTCGGTGCGCAGCAATTGTGCCTTCACCTTCTCACCCACGCCGGACAGCATCAGTCTACCGCCATTGGCTCTCAATTCGGCGGCATACCGTTCCATGACAGAGATAAAGGTGGTGCCAATCTGGTCGATGCCCCGCATGCGCATGATGACAACCGCTTGTTGCGACTCTTTTGCCTCGGGCAACAAATCCTGGATCGTGCGAGCAGCGGCAAAATAGGTACTGCCTCGCGCTTGCAGGACCGTGACGCTGTCATCGGGCAATATGGCCGGGGCAGTCTCTTCCCTGAAGGTGCCCGAGTCCAGGGGCCGTAAGGCGATCAGGTTGACATGGGCAGAAGAACTGTAGATGTAATCGATCAGTGAAAGAAAAACCCCTAATAGAATTGCCTGCTGAACGGGCAGGATCAGCGTGGCAAAAAAGGTTACCAACATAATAACCCGCTTGGAAACATGCACATCCCAGACATCGGCGATGCTCTCTCGATTGATGATCCCGAATCCAACCACTATCAGGACACCGGCGACAGCAGGCATGGCAACCGCCTCCACGAGGCCGGAAAAAAGCAATACGAAGATGCCCACAAACAGGCCCAGGAAGACATTGGCCCAGCGGGATTTTGCTCCCGTGCTCATCACAATGCCGGTTCCACCCACCGAACCACCCAGGGGAAGGCCCTGAAAGCTGCCCGAGACGATGTTAGCAATCCCCTGGCCCAGGAAGTCCCTGGACGCGTCGGGATATTCGCCATCCGGATTGGGGACCCCCTGGCTGACGCCCGATCCCTGAATAAGGCCGATCAGGCCGATGGCGACCGCCGAAAGTGCCAGGCTGGGTATCAACGACAGGTCGGGCAGCGTGGGCATCGGGATCGAGCCACTGATCTGATTGGTATCGCCGATCAGTGCCACCGAGTCCAGGCCAGGCAGCCCCGCCGCACTGCCCAGGATGACAACCACGGAGGTGATGATCATCCCGAGGGCCACCGAGAAGGTCCTGAGGCGAGTGCGGTTGAACAGAAGAATGAGAATGATGGTCGCCAGCCCGATCGCCAGCGATGGCAGGTTCCATTGGCCGGGATGCAGTAGCGTATCGATCGCCTTGGTCACTGTCCTTCCAGCCCCGCTCTTGTAGCCGGTCAGGTCGCCTAACTGTCCGAGAATGACCACTACAGCGACGCCGGTCAGGAAGCCAACCATCACGGTATTGGAGATAAAGCGCGTGAATCTGCCCATTTTGAGCAGGCCCAGGATCAACTGGAACACCCCTATGAAGAGAGTCAGGGTGAAGAGAGCCGTGAGTGTATCCCCGGCGTCCATGCCTGCCAATACATCGGCCACAGCCAGCATCATGGCGCTGGTGAGGCCGATGTTAATGAACTGAGAGCCGGTGAAGAGCGACCCGATGGGCGTACCCGTCATCAAGGCATTGAAGGCGTACGTCGGACTCACGCCGGCCAGCAGGGCCGAGGCGATAGCATCGGGGATAGCGATGAGCCCCGATACAGCCGCCGAGGTCAGGTCGGCCGTCAGGTTCTTCGCTTGGAAATCCAGTTTTGCCATGTGCGCATATCCTTGCTCAGGTGTTTCCTCGGTCCAGATCATACCTGATTTTCGCCGATTCGACAATGATCACGCCGGTGTTCGCTCTGACCATCCACGCTGCCCGATCATACACCAAGTTTGCCACCAGACCGTCATCCTGATACAATGATCAGCGACCAGCGTTGATAACCGGGTCCCAGATTGCCGGCCAAGTCCTCTGAGTTCGATTTAACACGTTCCAGGATATATTCGCCGGCATCCCAGGGACCAACTTCTCGGTCCGCTGGACAGGCAGCTTCCCCCTTGAATCGGGCGACTACACCTTCTACGCCACGGTGTCCGAGTCTGGCTGGATGGTCACATCCTCATCGACGAGTGGAAGATCTCATCGCTCCAGACGTACAGCAACACCTTCAGGAAGCTGGGCAGTAGCAACCGCTGCGTGAGCTACGGTAGCAACCGCTGCGTGAGCTACGGTAGCAACCGCTGCGGGAGCTACCGACCGAAGTCTCGTTGTAGGGTTAGTCACAGGCAAGATGGCGTACAACTCTTCTGTACCGAAAGGACAAAATCGGGTAGAATAGATAGTCGCGCAATGCTGTACTTTCCCTGAGATCACGAACAGAAAGGATAAAGAAGTTGGCTGAAAAACCGTCCCAGGTCATTGTCGCTACATACGAGAGTCCCAGCCAGGCCAAGCGGGCCTGGCGCACGCTGAATCGGACAGATGATCCCGAACAGATCCAGGTCCAGGACGCTGCCGTGGTGTCCCGGGACCTCTTCGGTGAAACCCATATCCAGGATGCCTACCTGATGAGCCTGGGTGAACTGGCTCGCGACACCGCCGGTATCGCGTTCAATGTGGGACTCAGCAGCGCCGGCTTGCTGCTGGAAACCGCCATCGATGGTACGCTCATCCTGATCGGTGGTGGCAGGAAAATGGCAGGCCTTGCCGGGTCAGCCTTGATCTCCACCGTTCGGCAGGCACGTACCGTCATCCTGCCGAACCGAAGCGTAGAGGCTATCGGTGAGACCCTCGATCCCGGTGCCGCTGCCGTCGTTATGGTCGTCGAGTCCGACCAGACTGCTGACCTGGCAGCCAGACTGGCAAAGAGTGGCGCTTTGGTCACGGTTCAGGATCAACACGAATAACAACGGGCTGGCAAGTTAGGATTGGAGGAAACCATGATACAAACGCTCTTTTTGTCCCTGTTTGCTCTGGGCATAGGCATTGTTCTATTGCTCTGGGGCTATCGCGCTTTTCTGGTACTATTGCCCATCTTCGGCTTCTTTGCCGGTCTCTGGTTGGGTGCCCACGCCATCTCCCTGATCTTCGGCAACGGCTTCTTCGCTGGTGTCACCGGTCTCGTCGTGGGATTGGTGGCTGGCGTGATCTTCGCTCTCCTCTCTTATCTGTTTTATGCCGCAGCCATTGGCCTGATAGCGGCCGCCATCGGCTACGGGCTCGGCGCAGGATTCATGCAGGCCATCGGTGTTGATGCCACCCTGCTGGTTGTGTTGGCAGGCGTTGCCGTCGCGGTGATCGTGGCACTGCTGGTCTATGTCTTCAACATTCAGAAGTACGTCGTCATCGCTCTGACCGCCCTGGCCGGCGCCAATGCCATCGTATTGGCACCATTGCTGCTTTTTGGCCGGGTCTCCGCCGACCAGGTTCAGGGGGCCGGCAATGCCATCAGCCCTGTGCTTCAAGATAGTTGGCTGTGGTTGGCGGTCTGGATCGCCATCGCCATTGCCGGTATTGTCTATCAGATTCGCAGCAACCGGGCCTATGTCTTTACAGTCGACGACTACGAAAGTGGCTGGGGCACGCCTGGTTGATCGTAGATAACCCTGAAGATGAAGGTTATGGAGGTATTAAATGTTCTGGTTCGATCCTAACTATTTCTGGTATATTTTCATCCCGACGATCTTGCTTTCGTTGGGTGTGCAGATCTATCTAAAACGCACCTTCAGCAAATGGAGCAAGGTGGAAAACGCTGCCAATCTCACCGGCCGCGAGGTGGCTGACGTGCTCATCGAAGAAACGCCCCTGGAGCCAATCCCTGTGGAACGCACCAAACAGCCCCTTGGTGATCATTACGATCCGAAGGAGAACGTGGTCAGGCTGTCGCCGCCGGTCGGCGATGCCGATTCGGTGTCCGCCATGGCTGTTACCGCCCACGAGTTTGGTCACGTCCAGCAATACCAGACCGGCTCCTCCCTGATCAAGGCCCGCAGCTTTCTGTTACCGGCGGTCATGTTCAGCCCCACGATCATGTACATCAGCGCCCTGCTGGGCCTGCTGTTCAATATGACCAACCTGCTCTGGGTGGCGATCATCTTCTTTGGTCTGACAGTACTCTTTTCGCTGCTGACTCTGCCGGTGGAGTTCGATGCCAGCAAGCGGGGATTGACCATGCTGCGCGAGGACAATCTCTTCGGCTCTGAGGAGGAGGCAGCAGGCGCGCGCAAGGTCCTGACCGCCGCAGCATTGACCTACGTGGCCGCCTTTATCACCTCGGTGCTGCAGTTCGTTTACTATTTCCGGGGCATTCATCAGGAAATCGACAGGGACAAGGCACAGGAGGCCAAAAAAGAGGCCCGCCAGCAAACAAGCCGCGCCCGGCGTTAACGATGTCGTCGCCAGGCCTTGGGTCGAGAGGATCAGAGGGTATGCCAAGAATTTTACGACTAATCAGTCTTGCGTTGCTGGTCACGCTCCTGCCGGCAGCGTGTACCGATCTACCAGATCTTCCGGATGTACCAGCAGTCGGTCGCGAACAGGACACAGGCCTGCGCGGGCGTGTCCTGCTCTGGCATACCTGGACGGGCGAGGAGGTTCAGGTTCTCGACCAGATGATCGAGGCCTACAAAACCCTTAACCCCGAAGTCGAAGTCATTAGCATTGCGATGGATGAGGATCGGATCTTCGATACCTTCGCGGATCAAAGTGCCAGCGGTCTGGGCCCTGATCTGCTGCTGGTGGATGCGCCACTGGTCTACGATATGGCCCAGGCGGGGCTGATCCAGGACCTGAACGCCTACGAAGACCTGGACTTCTCCCAATACTTTTCCACTTCCCTGGCGATGGTCGCCAATGACAGCCACACCTACGGCCTGCCCTTTTCCTCCCACACCCAGGTCCTCTTCTACAACCGCGACCTGGTCGATTCTCCGCCAGACAACTTGCTTGAGTTTCTCAGGCGGGCGGCCAACGGCGAGATGGCAGCCATCAACACCGATTTCGCCGAGGCTTTTTGGGGCATCGCGGCATACGATGGTCTTCTCATCGACGACGAAAACCGAATCGCGTTGGGCCATGGTGGCTTTGCCAACTGGATGGCTGCCCTGCAACAGGCCCGAACCAGGGGGGGCTTTCTTCTCAGCAACGATGGTGAACGGTTATTCAATTCATTCGTCGACGGGAAGGTTGCCTACTACGTCGCCGACTCCAGTTACCTGAGTGATCTGCAACACGCGATGGGTGAGGACAAGGTAGGGGTGGCCCTGCTTCCTGCCGGTCCCAATGGCAGCGCGGCGCAACCACTGCTTAAAACCGATTCCTTTGTCTTCAGCAAGGTCTCCAGCCCAACTGAATCGGCCCTGGCGCGGCATATGACAGACTATTTAACCAGTTCGAACGAACAATCCAACCTGGCCATGCTCGATATTGGGCGTTTACCGACCAATAACCAGGTACGGCTGTCGCCCAGCATGCCGGAACACACCATCGTGGTGGCCCGCCAATCCCATTCTTCCCGCTCGGTGGGGTTCGATAATCGTGGCATCTGGCAAGATCTCAAAGCGGGTGCCCTGGGATTTTTCGACAACTTCCGGCTGGTCATTGAAGGAGTCATGACGCCCAATGAGATGATTGAAGATTCGCTCCAGGGATTCTACGAGGTATATGGCCTTCCTGAGAGAACGATTGCGCCAGAGGAGCTTTGCCCACCAACGCCCGAAACGATCACCATCTGGCACGCGCTCAACGCAGAGAAGGCCCGCGTCTTCGAACAGATCGTCAAAGACTTCGAAACAACCTGCCAGGGCGCGGCCGTCGAGATCGACCGCTTCGAGGGCCCGGACCTGGTCGAGCGATTTGTAAGCGAGGCCGAAGCAGGCAGTGGCCCTGATCTCCTCTTCGCTTCGAGCCGCTGGTTGCCGCGATTGGCCGATCAGGGCTTGCTCAAGGATATCAGCGAGGAGGTGGCGCCCGGCGAGCTTCAGCAATATCAGCCCAAAACTGTGCTGGTGATGCGCTATGACGGCCGCCTTTACGGGATTCCCGAGTCCCTTTCAGTTGCAGCACTCTATTACAATACCGGGCATGTCAGTGACCCGCCAGTCGATCTTGACCAACTGGTACATGATGTAAGCGCCGACGAACGGTGGGCGCTACCGGTTGGCTTTTATTGGGGATATTGGGGCATGGATCCCTTTGGTGGATTCGATTTCGACAGCTATTCCGGCGAGGTGCTGGATACAACCGGCCTGGTTGAATGGCTTTCCTGGCTGCAATCGGCTGATAAAAAACCGGGGATGGATTTACTTTTCGATCCAAACGAGGGCGATCTGGCATTTTTGAACGAAACGGCAAGCTACCTGGTAGCCAGCCCGTCGTCGTTGCCCCTGATCCGTTCCGCCCTGGGTGAGAATGGCTTCAGCGTGATTCCCCTGCCCAATGGTCCGGTTGCAGCGGGTAGCCCTATGCTCCGGGTACAGGGTGCTATGATCAACGCTCAAGCTGACGAGACGACCACGGCTGCATCCATCGCTTTTGCCCAGTTTCTGAACTTACCGGCAAACCAGCTGCTACTCCTTGAGACAGGCAGCCACGTCCCCGCAACCGTCACTCTGGGTCTTCATGAATACCCCCATATCAATGGCTTCCGCGAACAGGCCACCATGGCGGCGATGGTCATCGAGAACTCGGCCTACGCAACCATGGAAGCCCTGGGGGATGAGTTATATCGGGCCGTGCTGCAAGAGGGAGCCGATCCGGAGACAGCTGTTGCCGAGTTTGTGGATGCGGTACACGCGGCCAACGGTGTAGAATAGATAAGGTATTGGACCATGGACAGCACCTCCTTCGGTTTTGAAATCCTGACTGACCTCTGGCAAACTATCGTCAAACTACTGGGCCGACCTGCGGTGCAGTTCCAGCTAATCGCAGGCATTGGCGCTATTGCGCTGGCCTGGTTTGTGGCCCGCGGCATCCGCCGCATCGTAAACGATCGTAATGAGGCCAGGGTAGAGACACTGCGCGAAGAGATACTGGCCGAATATCTGGCTAATCTGGATGTTGACGTCGAGGATTTACCCGAAGGTGAGCTCATCGACTCGCCCGAGTCGGAGTTGGACGAGCAGGATATCCAACGGGAACTGCGCCGCCGCCTGGGCCTTCGACATCCTATCACGTTGCTTTTCAGACAGATCCTCTTCCCCCTTCTCGCCATAATCTTTGTCTATGCTGTGTATGTGATTGCCCAGCGCCAGGGGTGGTACAGCGGAATCCTGGCCGACATGCTGCAAATGCTGGGGGTTTTCTTCATCTATCGATTGATCCTCGGCCTGGTTTATATGGTCGCCGACCCGGTGCGGGTTGAGTATTATCAGAGGCGACTTTTCGCGCCCCTGGTCGTGGTTATTATAACGATTTCCATTCTTGGAACGGTGTTCGATCTGGAAACACTGGCCAGCACCTCCCTCTTCCCCTTTGAAGGAGCCACCTTGACGCTGGGATCTCTCTTTCTGGCAACGTTCGGCTTCTATGTCTGGATCATGGGCGTGAGTCTGTTCAAGGATATTTTGAAAGCTTTCCTGGTCCGGCGGGAGAGTGCCAACCCCGGTTCCATTGAGGCATCCATGACCATGGTCCAGTATGGCCTGGTTGCGATAGGCCTCTTTGGCGTTTTTCAGATCCTCCAGCTTAACCCAGCGACCATAGCCGCCGCGACAGGTGGTCTCGCCATCGGCGTCGGCTTCGCGTTGCAGGATGTGATCAAAAACTTTCTGGGCGGCCTCATCGTGCTCTTTGAGGGCTCCGTGCGCCCTGGCGACTGGGTAGCCATCGCAGGCACCGAGGGCCAGGTGGATAAACTGAGCATCCGCTCAACCATTGTGCGCACCTTTGACAACGTGGAATACATCGTGCCCAACCAGGACTGGCTAAATTCGACAGTTACAACCTTTACTCGCAACGAACGGCGCGTACGCACGCGCGTGCCCGTGAGCGTGAGCCGCGATGCGGATCCACACTTCGTTCAGGAGCTACTGATCGAGACAGCCAAGTCGAATCCGGAGGTGCTGTCCATTCCCGAACCGATAGCACCGCTGGTGGGATTCGGCGAGTCGAGCATCGATTTCATCGTGCTGGCCTGGGTCGAGGACGCCATGTTCCGGGCCAAGGTAGCCGGTGCCCTGCGCCTGGAGATCTGGGATGCCCTCAAGGAAAACGGCATCGAGATCCCCTTCCCCCAGCGGGACCTGCATCTGCGAACCTCCCTGCCTGGTCTGGAAATCGAAGCGCCCGCCACCGAAGCAGGCCAGAACCGATCGCCCGCATGATGGCAATGCCCGCTTACCTAGCAAGGCCACCGAGAGGTGTGAGTTAGGCGGGAGTCCATCATCATCGCCACCCCATGGATGCCCGTCGCCGCGGGGAAAGCGGTTTCCCTGCTTGCCAGCACCTTCGCCGCTCGTGTGGCCGGCTTCAAACCCCTGGTCTCTATCTGTTATCGCTTTTGTCAGGTCTTCGACCGTGATTCACTACTTGCCAGGCAGACGTTCAGCTACCTTCGCCGCGCCAAATACCTGGTCGCGGGTACCTGTCAGGTTGAAATAGTCGCGCAGTAGCCAGCGAGTGCGCTCGTAGGTAGCCTCCTGAGCCTCGCCAACGTCCTCAGATTGACGGTAGGACTGTTCGTAGGCCTGACGGATCTCGGTGCCGATATTCACCTTGGTCATGCCATGGCGAATCGCCTCCAGCAGGTAGGGGCGTTGCACACCCGAGCCGCCATGCAGAACCAATGGCACATCCGTAGCGTCGCGGATCGCCTGCAAATGCTCGATGTTCAGCCTGGCCTCGACCTTTTTTTGATCCTTCATGACGCCGCTGATCGCCCCATGGACACTTCCCACCGCCACTGAAAGCCAGTCGCAGCCACTTTCCTGCACGAACCGCCGCGCCTCCTCCACATCGGTGAAACCCCGGCCCGAAGCAAAAATCTCTTCATAGGGCAGCGGCGGACCATCCTCATGACCGAGTACCGAACCCAATTCGGCTTCACAGGGAATCCCCGCCTGGTGGGCCAGCTCGGCCACCTGCCGGGTAGCGGCAATATTGGCATCCAGATCCAGTCGCGAACCGTCGATCATCACCGATTGATAGCCGAGGTCGATAGCGTCCCGGATAACGGGCAGATAATCTACCTCCAGGTTGTCTTCGTCGATCACCGGCACATGGTCCAGATGAAGCCGCACGAAGTCTGGATTCTCATATTTGGCGAATTCTTCAGCGATGGCGGCGGCACTCCTGGCCTCAAACTTGTACCATTCGGGACGAGCTGTCTCGATCAAGCCGAAGGCGTCTTCGTCGATCATTGCCTGAATCACAGGGGCCATCATCGGGAGATAGGGAATGTTGAAAGCCGGGATTGCCAGACCTGCGCGGCCGGCATTTTTCATCAATTCTGCAGAGTTTGGTGACATGCAAATGTTATCCTTCCTTTAGCTTGTGAGATGTTCGACGCGATCAAGGCCATTTCAAGGTCATGCCGAGGCCCATCGATGAAGCAGCTCTCCCGGGGTGCACCGCGCGACTCTCATGCCAAGCAGCTCGCACGCGCTTAACGGCTTCGAGCTGAGGCGCCGGGGCAAGCCCTACCCGAATTGATTTTGCGCCGCATCCCCGGTCGGCTCCAGCCCGTGTTGGGCAGCCGCCGCATGAACGCGCACTTCCTTCTCCAGCCGATCCCACAACCTATCCTTCTCCACTTCAAGGTCATAGCGCGTTTGAAGATTGATCCAAAAGCGCTCCGATAGCCCAAAGTAGCGCGACAACCTCAGCGCAGTATCGGGTGTAATGCCCCGCTTGCCCTGAACAATCTCATTAATCCGACGGGGCGGTACGCTGATATCTTTCGCCAAGCGGTATTGACTGATCCCCATGGGCTTCAAGAACTCCTCCAACAGAATCTCCCCGGGATGGATTGGTGGCAACAATTGCTCTCGTTCAGTCATAGTGCTCTCCTAGTGATAATCCGCGATCTCTACATCATAGGCAATAGGCATCGCCGTTGCGCCAGGTGAAACAGATACGCCACTGATTGTTAATCCGAATGCTATGTTGATGAGCGCGATCACCAACCAGCTTCTCCAGCCGGTTTGACGGTGGAACCCGCAGGTCTTGCAGCACCTCTGCTGCGTCAAGGATCTCCAGCTTTCGCCTGGCCGCTCGCTGAATGTTGGGTGGCAGTCTACGAGAGAACCGGCGGTGGAAGACCTTCCCGGCTTCTCTGGATGCAAAGCTCCGTATCATCCCTCATATAATAACGCCACCCGTTATTACTGTCAAACCCGATGAGGCGTTGAACGGACATAGCATGGGTTGCTGTGATGCCGGTCTAACTGAGCAGCGGATGAGCGGCGTCCGGCTAAACGGGATAAGAGTTTCATGTGGCGCAGGGCACAAAAAGCGACGATCGACATCGTTAGGTCAGTGTTGGCTGCGGCTGTAGAGCCATCGGGCCGGGAGCCGCCACATAAACTTTTCAGATTCGACTTCGCTCACTACAGGGTTGAACTAAGCTGGGTTATGCGGCTTAGAGCCGCTATTTGGACCTACGGCAAACGAACCCGTAGGCAGGGATCCGGTGACCTCTGGTGGTCACATCGAAAATAAATTTTGTAGCATCTGAGATGGCAGATGTCAACGCAAAGTTGGCGATCGGAGACTGTTTCAGATTGGTAGGTAAGTAGAATCGAGGCAACGAAACCAGATTCATCCCCGCCGGCTAACGTCAAACAGTCTCGGAACAGAACCTCTGATTGACGGCTCAACATCCATGGGGTAGAATGCAGCGGTATTTGTCCAATCAAGGCAGCCACCCCGAGGCATGGCGCGATGTCCGATTCCAACCCTCCTGATCCCAGGCTTGTACAGAAGGCCAGCGCAGTCCACCGATTGCTGTTGGCAGAATATGGTGTCCCGGACTGGCGCGCCGACTACGAACCGATGGATGAACTGGTGCTGACCATGCTGAGCGCCAACACATCAGATGTCAACAGCGGGCGGGCTTTCCACCGCCTGAAGCAAGCCTACCCGGACTGGCAAGCCGTCATGGACGCCCCGCTGGAGGAGTTGACCGAAACGATTCGACCGGGTGGCCTGGCGCCCACCAAGGCGCCCCGCATTCAGGCTGCTCTGCGCCGCATTCAGGAGCAGCGGGGAGAGTTTGATATCGGTTTTCTGGCCGACCTGCCCGTGGAGCAGGGTCTGGCATGGCTGACCAGCCTCGACGGCGTCGGGCACAAAACCGCCTCGATCGTGCTGCTATTTTGCTTCAACCAGCCAGCCTTTCCCGTCGATACCCACGTCAGGCGCGTCAGTCAACGACTGGCAATCTCGGGGCCAAAGGACGATCCAGCTCGCATCAAGGCCACCTGGGAATCGTTGGTACCCGGAGACTGGTTCCATGCCCTGCACCTTAACCTTATCCGCCACGGACGCCAGATCTGCCACGCGCGCCGTCCCCGCTGCGCAGACTGTGTGCTGAAGGACCTCTGCAACTGGTACGTTGATCCATCAACCAACCGGCCGGCACCATAACGTCCATCACTCCCATGGCCTGGTACCTCTATCTTCTCGCCATTTTGGCCGGCACCCTGGCTGGCTTCATCAATACCCTGGCCGGCAGTGGTTCCTTGATCACGCTGCCCTTCCTGATCTTCCTGGGCCTGCCCCCAACGGTCGCCAACGGCACCAATCGCATCGGTGTGCTTTTTCAGACCATGGTCAGCTCGACCAGTTTCCACAGGAAGGGTGTGCTGGACTGGCGTGCCGGGCTGATTCTGGCCATCCCGGCCACCTTCGGTTCCATCCTGGGCGCACGTATCGCCGTCGATATCGACGAGGAAATGATGCAAACGGTCATCGGCGTGGTCATGGTGATCATGTTGATGATCATCATCGTTCGGCCCAACCGCTGGCTCGAGGGCAGTAGCGAGTTGCTCTTCCGCCGCCCGGGCATCAAGGAAATCCTGTTGTTCTTTGCGATCGGCGTTTACGGCGGGTTCATTCAGGCCGGGGTGGGCATTTTCCTGTTGGCCGGACTGGTTTTGGGCGTCGGTTACGACCTGGTGCGAGCCAACGCAGTCAAGAGCCTGATCATCATGATCTTCACCGTGGCCGCCCTGGCTGTATTTGTAGCTAACGACCAGGTCGTCTGGTCCCTGGGACTGTTGATGGCGGTCGGCCAAATGATCGGAGGCTGGCTGGGGGCTACTTTTGCGGTAGAGAAGGGCGCCGTGTGGGTTCGCCGCTTGCTGATCGTGGTCGTCGCCGTGGCGGCGGCCCAACTCCTGGGCTTGACCCCCTTTTAGAGTTCCCTACAAAAAAACTCCCCTTCCCTGAGAAGGAGGAGTGATCAACGTCAACGATGCCAACAGGCGGGGATCAGGACTCGACAACCGGCAGGTCCTCGACCGGTATTTCCGGACCATCCTGGGAGACAACCGATGTTTCCTGGCTGTGCAACAGAGGCACCGACGCAGCATTTCCACAATAGGGGCACATCTCCCATCCCAATTCGAGCAGCTTTCCGCAAGTGGGGCATTGCTTTTTGATCCCGGTATGGCAGTACGCGCAGAAGCGCCAATCATCCTCCACCACACGCTGACAGTTGGGACAAACAACCTGCTCTTCGATGCTGCGCAGCAACGCCTCTTCTTCCAGCGCGCGATCGTAGGCCTCGGCCAGTGTCTCCTTGGGCCGCAACAGCAGGTAGAGAAGCAGACCGACTATCGGGAAAACTGCTACCAGCACCACCGCCAGAATGGCAGCGAAGATATCGCGGGAACGGGATCGAATGTCTCGCCAGGCCCAGATCACCATGGCCAGCCAGAAGGCCAGCAAAAAGGCGCCACACAGGGCAACCACCCCCTGTAACACAGTGCCTATAGCATTGGAAAGTTCAATATCCATACAAAAAACAACCTCTTAGCCTTTTTTCTTTTGCTGTTGAGCCGGGCAATTATACTGCAAGGCATGTCAAAGGGCAATTGCTTCTCCTCCCTGGACAGCGCACCGGCTGCTGTGCTACCCCCACATTGCCTGCTCGTCATCATCACTGGCCAACAGCACCTCGCGTCCCCGCCCGGCGCCCTCGTCCGGTCCCACGTAACCGTCCGCCTCCAACTTGGCCATCAATTCTGCCGCCCGGTTGTAGCCTACCCGAAGCCGTCGCTGCAGCCAGGAGATGCTGGCTCTATCCACACCCTGTATCACATCTAGGGCCTGCTCGTATTGTTCATCGTGATCCTCCAACTGTGCCATCAGGCCCGTCCAGGGATAGCGCGGCACGTTGGCAGCCAACTCCTCGGCCGGCATCGACTCCTTCCAGAAGCGCACCAGCCTCTCGATCTCTTTATCCGAAACAAAACAACCCTGGACCCGGTCCAGTTTACTGCTATCGGGCCGCATGAATAACATGTCGCCACTTCCCAGAAGCTTCTCCGAGCCAGGCGAATCCAGGATGACCCGGCTATCGGTCTGGCTGGTGACGGAAAAAGCGATTCGGGCAGGAAAGTTAGCCTTGATCAGTCCGGTCACCACATCGACGCTGGGTCGTTGGGTGGAGATGACCAGATGTATGCCAGTCGCCCGTGCCATCTGCGCCAGGCGGCAGATCTGACGCTCCACCCGATCGGGTGCAGCTAACATCAGATCGGCCAGTTCGTCAATCACCAGGACCAGAGAGGGATAGCGGTCCAGGTCCTGCCAGGCCTTGGGCTTTTTCTTGCGGCTCACCTTACGATTGAATTCATCCAGGTTGCGCGCGCCAACCCGGCTGAAGTTGCGATAGCGTTCATCCATCTGCAGCATCAACCAGGTGAAGGCCCCTACCATCTGATCCAGGTCGGTCACCACAGGCGCCAGCAGGTGGGGCACACCTTCGTAGACAAGCAACTCGACCCGTTTGGGGTCTATCAGCAGTAGCCGCAGTTGATCGGGGCCGTTGTTGAACAGCAGGCTGGCAATGAGAGAATTGATACAGACCGATTTGCCCGAACCGGTTGCACCGGCAATCAAAAGGTGGGGCATCGTCGCCAGATCTGCGGCCACCGGCTCGCCCGCGACATCGCGGCCCACGGCGAAGGCCAGAGGTGATTTGAGTCGCAAGAAGGATTGGGATTCCAGTACTTCTCGCAAGCCAACCAGATTCGTGGCGCTATTGGGGACCTCGATCCCCACATAGCCCTTGCCTGGCACCGGCGCCTCGATACGCAGCGTGGGCGCCTCCAGGGCCAGGGCCAGATCATTGGAAAGCGACTTGATGCGGCTGACACGCACCCGACGCGTGACATCCTCGCCGTCAGCTCCGCGACGGACATATTCTCCCGGTTTCACCCCAAACTGGGTGACGGCAGGCCCGACATTGACATCGACCACGGTCACCGGCACGTTGAAGCTCGCCAACGTTTCCTCGATCATCTGTTTTTTGTATTCGATGTCCGTTTCCTTCAGGCCAGACTGGGACTCGGCAGCCAGAAGATCCAATGACGGCAGGTAGTCGGGACGAGGTTTCGGCTTGATGGGCCGGGGTTTGGTTGTCTTCCGGGGAGGACGTTTGCGCTTGGGGCGGACTGTCTCCTGGACAGCGATAGACGGCCCCAGGAAATCCTGGTCGTCCTGGATCACCGGCTCGACCGGTGGTGAGGAGCCAGCCGGTTGCGGTGAGTCCACCACATCGGAGATCTCCTGTTCCCGGGGTTCGGGTAGCAAGGAACGAAGGCTGTCCCGAAGGCCGGTGACGGCAGACCTGGGGTCCAGCGCAGGAACACCCAGAGGCCGCATGATTATCCACACACCAAGGCCTGCCAGGATAACCAGCAACAGCGTGGTAATCAGATCACCCAACAGAGACGCCGGCAGTGAACCTGCCAGCCAGCCCACCACTCCCCCCCCCTGACCTGCCTTGGCGTATTCCCATGGGTCGGCGGAATCGGCCCATAGATGGCTCAACCCGATGGCAGCCAGCAGAAGCAACAGCAGGCCGACAAACACTTCCGCCATGGCGCGCCAGGGAATCCGGTGGCCCGCGTTCAGCCGGTCGGTCGTCTGCCGGATCAGCACCCCCAGGCTGGCCAGCATCAAAGCCAGCAAGGCCGGCAAGGCCGCCCAACCAAAGCCCTTACTGACAATCCCGACGCTGTCCTCTTGCCTGGTAAAAAAATCAACAAGCAGTAACCCGCCGACCAAGAGCAGGATCAGCGTGATAACCTCCGAGTTGGCGACCAGCGCTTCTCTCCAGGAGCCACCCCGTTGGGAAGGCTTTGACTTCCCTCCCTTGCGAGCTTTCGAGGAGCCACGGGCTGGTTTTTTGCTCATGAGGCAACCAAGTCCTTCGTAGCTGTTTGAAAAGGGGTCGAAGGTCTTCCCAGGCCGCTCGAAAGCTGCAATTCAGGCCTGGAAACCCGCCTGATGCCGCCAAGCACACTTTGAAGACCCAACAAGCCCATGGACAAGACTTTTTTTACAGTTTCCCAGACGTACAACAGCGGTGCCCCAGGATTGACAGGGTTCCAGGACCCTGAACAGGCACCGCTGCTTGACACCAGACCTGAGATACTCGGGACCATGGGGCACAGCAAGTCTTCGGATTGCTGAAATGACGCAGAAAGCGCCTCAATAGGGACCGTCGCTGGCCACCTCCACCAACACGTTCGCAGTGTCATCATGGTCATGATCTTCGATGGCATGATCTGCATGGTTTGTGCGCACCTGGCGAAGGCTCAGACCGATGCGCCTGTTCACTGGGTCCACGTTGAGCACCCGGACACGAACTCGCTGGCCTTCCTGCACCACGTTGCGGGGATGGAGAAAAGTACCTTCAGCCAGCTCAGAGATGTGGATCAGACCTTCGATTCCCTCTTCCAACCTGGCGAATGCGCCAAAGCTCACCACATTCGTAACGTCACCCTCGATAATCTCGCCAACATGGTAGTGCCCGGCAACCTGTTGCCAGGGATCGGATTGAAGCTGTTTGAGACTCAACTGAATCTTGCGTTCAGCGGGATTCACATCAAGCACGTAGACCTGCACCTCGTCGCCAGGGCTCACCACATCACCGGGATAATTCACCCGTCCCCACGACATCTCCGAGATGTGGACCAATCCTTCAAATCCACCGAGATCAACAAAGGCGCCGAAGCGCCGCAGGTTGCTGACGCGACCGCTGACCACGTCGCCGGCCGTGAGTCTGGAAAAAACTTCTTCGCATCGCTGACCCTGGATTGCGGCCCGCTCTGAGAGAATGAGCCGGTCCTTCGGCTGATCAAGCTCAATGACCTGCAAGGTCAATGTCTGGCCCACTCGCTCTGTCAGCGCATCTTCCCGTTCCAGGGAATCGGCATAGATGGGGAAATCGAGTAAATGAGAGCTGGGTACGAAGCCGGTGATCACGCCGAATTCGACCAACAGGCCACCACGGTTATAGCCAGTTACCTTGAGAACGCAACAATCGCAGCTTGCAAGCAGGGACCTGGCACGTCCCCATCCGTACCCGTCATCCCCGGCTTCACCGCTTCCGTCGCCGGAAGCAGCAATCCCCGCAGACTGCTCATCTTCCGCCATCCAGGGAGGTGGTTCATCCAACGAAGCAACCTCGCCATCGCTGAGCAACGCTTCCCAATAACCATCATCTTGCGGAACGTCTTGTCCGTCCGGGGGAAATCCATCATCGCCGGTGTTACTCACAGTTCCATCGTCGTCATTGTCGGATAGGAAACCCATACCTCTTCTCCTGCTCCACTGCAACAATACACTCAACCTCATAAGTTGAACCCTGCTTTTGACAGGGTCGAGAACTATTGCACAATTATATGGCCGATAGAAACGCTTGTCAAACAGCTTCTTGCTTGGCACCTCCTTCGGCCGTGTGGTAGAATAGCACCGTCATGTCGGGCCTGCGCCCGGCATCCCCATGCCATGAACGATCTACTTCTTTCCCCCTTGGGACCAGCCCTGTTGCTCGGCATAGCGGGCCTGCTTTTGCGTGTCCTGATTCGACCCCAACGGTCATCGACTCTTGCGCTCTCTGGGCTTGGCCCACTTTTTGTATCTCTGGTATTGCTGGTTCGAACCCGGGCAGTGGGCTCACTGATCTGGCAAACTACGTGGCGGCCTCTGGTCCTGCCACCCCTTGACGTCCTGTGGGCATTGGATGGCTGGAACAGCCTCGCCTTATTGCTTCTGCTGTTGACGGGTGCCATTGCCATCCTGCTGACCTGGCGCCTTCCTGGAATGCGCACCGGACCTTTTCACGGCCTCAGCCTGCTGCTGCTGGCGTCTGCAGCACTGACGGTGGTGTCCGATAATCTTCTGGCCCTCGGACCAGCCTGGGTGGCGACCGACATCCTTTTGATCGCTCGCATGCGCGGCGGCAAACCCATGGGCAGCGCCGCGCCAATAGGTCTTGTGGCGGGAGGTAGCCTGCTTATCTTCCTGGCCATCGGAATCACGAGCCTCTCGCCTGTCACTGCCTCCCTGGTAACCGCCACGTTGCCTTCACAGACCGTGGCGCTGATCCTGTTGGCCGCCGCCCTTCGAATGACCGCCTATCCGCTCCATCTCTGGCGCACGCCTGACAACCCCGAACGGGACCGGGGCACCCAATTGTTGATCAGTGGGATCATCCTGGTGACTGGAGCGTGGATGCTGGGACGGCTGTTTACCCTGGGGGCATCGATCTGGTTTTCCAACCCGCTGCTACCACCGCTACTGGCCCTTCTGACGTTGCTGGCAGGCACTGCGGCATGGACCGCCCGTGGCCAGGACCAATTTCCCTTTTTGACGACCAGCCGGGCCACGTGGCTGTGGCTGACCCTGTCCCTGGCGCCTGCTGTCATCGGCAGAGAGCTTCTGGGCTGGGCCATGGTAGCAGCACTACTGGGCCTCATGCTCACTGCTGTGGGACAGGCGAGCTTTTCGCTGTGGCGTTGGCAGGTTCCCACGGCCCTGGCTGCTGCCACGCTCGCCGGTGTTCCACTCACAGCAGGATTGGCTTCCCGGGCCCTCATCTCTCCCGCGTCACTCCTTCTTTTCCTGTTGATGATCGTCGGAGATTCCTTGGTGTTGGCAACCGTTTTCCAGACGGTCATCGGACAGAAAGGGACAGCTGAGACATCCCAGGTCGCTCTGCCGGCTCCAGGAGCCGGCGGGATCGCCTTGAAATGGCCCGTGATTCGCTCACTTACGGCTTTTAGCCTGGCCGCCATACCGGTTCTCCTGTGGGGAATCTTTCCGGCATCGCTCGCCTCCTTTGCCAGCTTCGGTGCCATGCTGACGGTGGGTGATCTCCTGGGTGCCCTGGGCGTGACCGGCTTGATTGGGATCATCTTGAGCCTGGTCCTGGGATATGGCCTGACACGTGTCCCAATGACAGTTTCCCTGCGCAGCCGCCTGGCTCGAATCACAGATCTGTCGTGGCTTCTGCGCGGCATCGAGTGGGTACTTACCTGGGTCGACAGTGGCTGGCGCGCCGTTACCGTGATTTTTGAAGGAGAAGGCTACTTCGGATGGCTTATGCTCATGGTGTTGTTCGCATGGTTGATCATTCGCCCCTGATAGGCTGAAGACTGAAAAACAAAACCATGGAGCCAATTCCCCCCCTACCCCCTTTGGAAAACCTCGCGACGGAGGCCGGCGAGTTGAGCGGCACGCCCGTGGTCATCGCTGTGTTTTTCTGCGCTATCCTGCTCGTTGCAGCGCGGGACTGGCGCGCAGTGCTGGCCGCGTTCATGGTGCTCTATTTGAGCGCCACGGTGCTCACTCTGCAACTGCTGCAACCTCAATGGGCGCTGCTGCGGGTTATCGTCGGCGGTCTGGTGGCAATCATGTGGTTCCTGTCGGCGCAACGGGCTGGCTGGGGAGGACGATTCCTGCCATTTCGCCATCAGGCCGGAGTCCATGCCCGCCCCCTCTCCTCCACGACGGCGTTCCGCACACTGATGGCCCTTACCCTTGCCGCCGTCCTGCTTGTGACACGCCCAAATCTGCCACTACCTCTCGTTCCCCCAGAGGTACGGCTGGTCGTGATCTGGCTGGCAGCCTTTGCGCTGCTACAGTTGGCCCTGGGGGATGAGGCGCTACAGGTGGGCGTTGCTCTGTTGATGTGGCTGGTTGGCACCCAATTGCTCATGAGTGCACTGCAGTTGGATCCCTGGTTAATCTGGCTCCTGAGCACCGTTGAACTCCTGATTGGATTGGCAGTTGCCTACTTGATGGTTGCCAGAGGACCTGCACCCGGTCCATCAACACAAGAGGAGTCCGGCTGATGTCTGGTGTCGTGCTCCTCTATACATTTCTTGTGCTCGCTGCCATCCTGGTCTATCTGCTGCGTCGATGGCCCACACCCTCGGCTGCCCTGGCAGGGCTGTCAGCCCTGGCCCTGGGTGTCATGCTATGGACATGGCCCAACGATCAAGAGGTTTTCTTCCTGGGCCGGGTGATCAATCTCAACCAACCTGTCCTCTTTTTTGGTCAGCATCTGGAGATGGGTCCCACCGGTCAGTGGACGATCGGATTCATGGCGGTTGCCCTGGCAGCAACCTACGTCGGCGCCTGGCGTGTCTCCCAGGGACGGACCTTCTTTCCCTTTGGTCTGCTGCTACTGGCGCTTTTGAGCACAGTGCTGCTCATCAGGCCACTCTGGCTGGCCCCCGCAATTTTGGCCGCAGTCCTCAGCATGGCGACCTTTGTCATTCAAGCCGGTCGTCGGGGAAGTACTCGGGGCGCTGCCCGAATCATGTGGCTACCTGTCCTTGCCATTCCGCTCTTTCTGCTGGCTGCCTGGTACCTGAAACAGGTCCCGCTAAATCCGGATGATCCACTGCCATTGCAAAGCGCAGCGCGCCTGGCAAGCTGGGGCCTCCTGCTCCTGCTGGCGCCCTGGCCCCTGCACGGCCCCGGACTGAGTCTTGGTGCAGAAGCTCCTCCTCTGGTTGCCGCCTGGCTTTCTACTGCCCTGTTGATCATCAGCGTTTCCCTGTTACAGGGCTTTTTGCTTCGCTACCAATGGCTGCAGAACACGGCCCTCTTCTACGGACCTTCAGGGCTGCGTCTGCCGGAGCTGTTACTCTATGGCGGACTGGCACTGACTCTCTGGGCGGGAATGGCCGCAATGACCCAGCGCGATCTGAGCCGCGTGTGGAGCTACTCTGCGCTCTACAACCACGGCTCAGTTCTGATCGCGCTGGGTCTCGGTGCCCGCAGTTCATGGGGGCTGGTGTGGTTACTCCTGATAACCCGAACCGTCAGCCTTCTCGTTTCCGGATTTGGTCTTGCCGTAATCCGTGATCGGGCCGGGGGTCTGACCGATTATGGCAGCATCCGGGGATTCGGGACGCGCACACCGTGGTCTTCCACCGCCCTGCTGCTGGGGGGCTTGAGTCTGGCAGGCCTCCCCTTGACGATGGGTTTTGCCAGCCAGTGGACTCTATCCCAAACTCTGGGGACTCAGGACTGGCTTCTGGCAGCCCTGCTTCTAACAGGCGCAATTGCCCTTTCCCTGGGCCTGTTACGAGGGGAACGTTCGCTGTTGGGGCACCTGGAAAACCGTTTGTTGGAACGGGAGGATTCCCTGATGGTGATTCTGGCTGCCGCCGGCATCGGCGTCATCGTCATCTCCGCCCTTTGGCCAGTCCTCTGGCAGAATCTGCTCATCACCGCAGAAGCTGTCTTCACATTGGCCCCGCCACCCTGATTTCCCGGAATTCGACAGACCGGCGCCAACAGAGGGGCACGCCTGCCCTCTACTCTCTGTTGTCCTAACCTGGACAAGCCAGAGGAACGCTGATTACGCAGACCTTCGGCGCTGGTCTTTTCTGATGTCTGATCTGCGTTTATCCTTCGGCTACGCTCAGGGCAGGTCTGCGGTTCATTCAGCACTATGGTACATCCTGGTCAGGTTCGTGGCCAATTTTCGTGCCCAGTGGTCGAGAATCTGACTCGAAAAGTGCTATCGCGGTGAAAGTTGATAGGTTTTGGTAGTAGCCTGGTGGTATCATATGCATCGTAATAGAAGAAGTAACCCGGCGCTTCCTCCGACTGCGGAGGGGCGCTTTTGTGTACAATAGTGGGCTAAAACAACAACCAGACCCCTGCCTGGACCTATCGGTGACTATGAGCGAATCATCTCGACTGCCCGGTTTCTATCGCGAATCGCTCACTGAGCGAATAGCCATTGTGAGCGAATGGGCGAATCTGGACGCTTCTGATCTCAGCGCCCTGCACGCAGGGCTGGGTCCTGCCCAGGCCGACAGCATGATCGAAAACGCGATCGGAACCTTCGATCTGCCGCTGGGCATCGCCGCCAACTTTCTGATCAACGGAAAAGACTATTTGATTCCGATGGTCATCGAAGAGCCGTCGGTAGTAGCGGCAGCAAGCAATGCCGCCAGGCTGGCACGGGCCGGGGGAGGTTTTTCAGCGGGAAGCAGCGAGCCGGTAATGATCGGGCAGGTGCAGCTCATGGATGTGCCCGACCCGGATCAAGCCGCCCGCAAGGTCAAACAGGCGGAGAACGAGATCGCCGCGCTGGTCGATCCACTGCATCCGACCATTCGTAGCCTGGGTGGCGGTTTCCGCGGCGTCGAGGTACAAGAGATTGCCCATACGCCGGCCGGCGCCATGTTGATCGTGCATATCCTGCTCGATTGTCGCGATGCCATGGGTGCAAACGCAATCAACACCGCGGTCGAAGCGGTCACACCACTGCTGGAAACGCTCACGGGCGGACGAGCGAATCTGCGCATCCTCAGCAACCTGTCCGACCGCCGAACTGCCTGGGCAGCCTGCCGGATTCCCGCAGAGGCCTTCACTACAGCGCAGTTTTCCGGCCAGGAAATCATCCGGCGCATTGCGGAGGCCAACGCTTTTGCCTGGGCAGACCCCTACCGGGCCGCCACCCACAACAAGGGGATTATGAACGGCATCGATCCCATCGTGATCGCGACCGGCAATGATTGGCGAGCCGTGGAAGCGGGCGCCCATGCCTACGCAGCCCGCGATGGACAGTATCGAGCCCTGACAGATTGGCATGTCGAAGAACATGACGATGGGGCCGAGCTGGTTGGACGTATCGAACTGCCGCTGGCGGTCGGTATCGTCGGCGGCGCAACCGGGGTTCACCCGGTCGCTCAGGTAACGCTCAAGATTCTGAATGTGGCGACAGCCAGGGAGTTGGCCGAAGTCATGGCGACCGCGGGACTGGCCCAGAACCTGTCGGCCCTGAGAGCGTTGGCAGCCGAGGGCATTCAGCGGGGCCACATGAGCCTGCATGCCCGTCAGGTAGCGTTGGCCGCCGGCGCCAGTCAGGATCAGGTTGAAAGGGTGGCTGCCCAACTGGTGGCCGAAGGCGAAATTCGCAGCGAGCGGGCCCGGGAAATCCTGCAGGAATCGGGAAGAGATCCAAGAGACAAATGAGAAAATGCTTATGAGCGAGATAACAGACCGTACGCTGCTGAAACCAGAGCGCGACGTGGGCATCGTTGGTTACGGCGCCTATATACCCCGTTTCCGGCTGCCGGCCGCGGAAGTAGCGCGCGTCTGGAGCGGACGAACAGCCAACCTGCCTATCCAGGAGAAGGCAGTGGCAGGTCTCGATGAAGACACTGCCAGCATGTCGATCGAAGCCGCACGCAATGCCCTGAAACGAGCCCGGATCGATCCTAAACGGATCCGCGCCGTCTGGGTAGGCAGCGAGTCCCACCCCTATGCCGTCAAACCGACCTCCACCATTGTGGCCGAAGCTCTGGATATTGTGCCATTGACTTCGGCAGCCGATTGGGAGTTTGCCTGCAAGGCAGGTACCGAGGCCATACAGGCAGCCATCGCTCTTGTGGGCTCAGGAATGGCCAACTACGCGTTGAGCATCGGCATGGACACGGCCCAGGGGCGCCCCGGGGATGCCCTGGAGTATACGGCTGCCGCCGGCGGTGCAGCGTTTCTGCTGGGGCCAGCCGAAGAGAGCCTGGCAAGGTTCGAGGCGTCCATCTCTTATGTGACCGATACACCCGATTTTTGGCGAAGACCCCACGCGCACTATCCCAGCCATGGACAGCGCTTCACCGGTGAACCGGCCTACTTCCACCACGTTACCAGTGCAGCCAACCTGCTCATGGAGGAGTTGGGCCGGCGTGCAGCAGACTATCGTTATCTCGTATTGCACCAACCCAACACCAAGTTCCCGACCCGGGCAGCCAAGATGTTGGGGTTTCAGCCGGAACAATTCGAGGCAGGTCTGCTGGTACCGGTGATCGGCAACACCTACGCCGGTTCATCGCTGGTTGGCTTGACCGGCGTACTCGACGAGGCACGCCCGGGCGACAGGGTGTTGCTGGTTTCCTTCGGTTCCGGGGCCGGCAGTGACGCGTTCTCTCTGGAGATCAGCGAAGGCATCGAGGAAACCAGAGATCGCGCCACGACCACGCAGCAGTATATCGACCGCCGCGTGGCCATCGATTATGCTACCTATGCGCGGTTCCGCGGCAAGTTGCTGATGAAGTAGGCGAGGAGGCGGCCAGCTTCCAGAAGACGGTATTCGGTAATCGGTGTTCGGTGATCGGAATACCGATTACTGGTCACGGAATACCAGGTTCGGTGGTCAGCGGAGGACTGAACAAAATGAGATCTGTTTACATAGCTGGCTACGGCCAGACGCCCGTGGGCGAGCAGTGGCAGCGTTCCCTGCGCCACCTGGCGCACGATGCCATTATGCCAGCCATGCAGGATGCCGGAATCGAACGGGCCGACGCGCTCTACGTTGGCAACATGCTGTCGGGTGAGCTGGTTGGCCAGGAACATCTGGGTGCTCTCGTGGCCGACTTTGTTGGCCTGAGGGGCATCGAGGCGATCAAGGTGGAAGCTGCCTGTGGTTCAGGCGCAGCCGCGCTGCGTATGGGCTATATCGCCGTCGCCGGTGGCATCCACGACGTGGTCATTGTCGCCGGCGTCGAAAAGATGACCGACACGGTTAGCAAGGACACCACCGCTGCCCTCGCCATGGCAGCCGACCAGGAATATGAGGCGGCCGAGGGGGTCTCCTTCGTGGCTCTGAACGCCATGCTCATGCGTCGCTACATGCATGTCTACGACGTGCCCCACAGCGCCTTTGGTTATTTCGCTGTCAACGCCCATCAGAACGCCGTTGGCAACCCCAATGCCATGTTTCGCCGTGCAATTAGCCTGGACACCTATCTTAAGGCACCCATGATCTGCGAGCCGATCAACTTGATGGATAGCTCGCCGATCTGTGACGGTGCGGCTGCTGTTGTGCTGATGTCGGAACACCTGGTCCGCTCCATGAACGGCGGCCGGCGCCCTGTGCGCATTGCCGGTTCCGCGGCCGGCACCGACAGCCTGGCAATCCACGATCGGCGCGATCCTCTCTGGTTGGAGGCAGCCTGGATTAGCAGCCAGAAAGCCTATCAACAGGCCGGCATAACGCCTGCCGACGTCGACCTGTTTGAACTCCATGATGCTTTCACCATCATGGCCGCCCTGTCGCTGGAAGCCAGCGGCTTCGCCGAACGGGGTCAGGGTGTGCGCCTGGCCCAGGAGGGGGAGATCACCATCGAGGGTCGGGTGCCGGTCGCCACCATGGGCGGTCTCAAGGCTCGAGGCCATCCGGTAGGCGCTACCGGCGTTTATCAGATCGTGGAAGCTGCCCAGCAGGTGCAGGGATTGGCCGGCCCAAACCAGGTGCATGACGTTGATATTGCCCTGGTCCAGAACATCGGCGGCAGTGGCGCCACCATCGTTTCCCACATTCTGATCGGCGAATAACTGTGAAAAAAGACTGCCAAAACCTACCAAGTGGCCTCAATAGAGAAAAAAGGCACGTATCCTGATAGGTTTTGGCGAGAAAACTATGATAAAATCGTGTTCGTGTGCGATCAGAGAGTAAATCACCAGGATCGTAGCACGCACCAACTTAATAGGAGAGTTTGATAATGACAGTTGCCAGAAGCTGGCGCACCCGTCGCCAACGATATAGTCTAGTCGGTGAGCGCTGTGAGTATTGCCACAACGCCATCTTCCCGCCGCGGGATGTCTGCCCCCACTGCGCAGAGCCTGCTCAAAAGGAATTCGCCTTGAGTGGCAAGGGTACCATCTTTTCCTTCACGACGGTCTTCGATCCTCCCGCTGGCTTTGAGCGCTACGCGCCCTACCCGGTAGCCCTGGTCCAACTGGATGAGGGACCCATGGTGACCGCTCAGCTAACCGATGTTGTACCGGAGGAGATTTCCATTGGAATGCCGGTGGAAATGGTTACCCGCCGGCTGAACGAACAGGGCGACGAGGGCTTGATCCTCTATAGTTATAAGTTCCGACCGACGCTGGAGCCTCAGGCAGCGATTGTGTAGACACCCCAGCGACCGTCAATGGCAAGAGCAACGGGCAGTGCCGTGGGCACTGCCCGTTTTCGCGTGCATCGAAAAAGGGGAGGGGGAATCTCTTTGGGGCGACTATTGACATTTTGTCTATAGTCGCGTATACTGTAGATGGCTGAACGTAAGGAGCGTAACCCATGCCAAGAGGTCGAGGTTTTGGAAAAGGTAAGGGAAGAGGACAAGGCCGGCAGAGGGTGATGAGTTTTTTGCAGCCCTGCCTGTTGTTTCTGCTTACCAGGGGAGAAGCACATGGCTATAGCCTGCTTGATGGGCTGGAGGATTTTGGCTTCGACCGCTATCAATTTGATTCCAGCCTGGCTTACCGGGCCTTGCGCAATATGGAAGATGCAGGCTGGGTCGATTCACGCTGGGATGATGCCAGCCAGGGTCCTCGACGCCGTGTGTATCGAATTTTGCCGGAAGGCAAGATACGCTTGACAATCTGGATGGACGATCTGCGCCGCACGCGGGACGAGATAGATCGCCTGCTACAGGCCTATGAGCAAGAGAGCTAGCTAATTGTCAGTGGTCAATTGTCAATTGTGGCTCCAAGAGAGATTCAATTCGTTCTTCAATTTACTCACCAGGAGGTAAAAATGCCATTCCGAGATAGAACAGGCCCTGAAGGGAAAGGCCCAATGAACGGACGAAGGTTGGGCTACTGTGCAGAAACGGATGTCCCGGAGAATATCATACCTGAAGGCCGTGGATTTGGCCGCGGTGGGGGAGCTGGGCGCGGATTTGGCCGTGGCCGCGGCGGTCGGAGGCGAGGTCGAGGCTTTTTTGCCACCCCCGCAACAACCCTGCCTGAACAAGAAGTCAACATGCTCAAGTCGCAAGCCCAGAGCTTGAGAGATGCGCTACAACGCGTCAATGACAGGCTCGACACGCTGAAAGCACAGGACGATGGAAAGGATAAGACATGAAACTGGCGATTTCTTCACTTGATGGAAAAATCGACACTGAACTTAGCTCCCGATTTGCGCGCTGCGATTACTTTATCTTTTTCGACACGGAGACCCGGGATTGGGAAGCCAGACCCAACCCTGCCGCTGCGGCCCGGGGGGGAGCTGGCGCTCAGGTGGTTCAGTTCCTCTCGAATAGCGGCGTTGAAGCTACAATCAGCGGACGTTATGGCCCCACGGCTTTCTCCGCGCTCGATGTGGCCGGCATTCAGGCCTTTGTCGCAGATAGCGGTACGCCGGAAGAGCTGCTCGACAGATTCCTGGCTGGTCAGCTGGAACAGGTCAACGCTGCTACCGGTCCAGAACTCCATCATTGAGCGTCAGCTCCACAATGATAATTGCAGTTGCCAGCGGGAAAGGTGGCACCGGTAAAACGACCGTTGCCACCGCTCTCGCTCAAGCCCTTGCCCACGCAGATATTTCTGTATCCTGTTTGGATTGTGATGTCGAAGGGCCGAACGCCCACATCTTCATTCGGCCCACGCTGGATCACCATAAGAACGTTGATTTACTGATCCCGGAGGTGGATGCCGATCTGTGCAACGGTTGCGGAAAATGCGCGGAAGTCTGTCAATTTCACGCCATTGTCGTGCTGGGCGGGCAAACGCTCGTTTTCCCGGAATTGTGTCATGGCTGCGGCAGTTGCACCTTGGTGTGCCCTGAAAAGGCAATCACCGAAGTGCCACGAACGCTGGGCATTTTAGAAGGTGGGCTTTCCCCCGATGGGATCAACTTCGGGCATGGCTTGCTCAACGTGGGCGAACCGATGGCCGTCCCGGTCATCACGCAGCTAAAATCGTGGCGCGATTACATGGATGCTGAGGTTGTGATATTGGATTCGCCTCCCGGCGCATCCTGCCCGGTGGTTGAATCTGTTCGCGGGGCAGATTTTGTGCTCCTGGTCACCGAGCCGACCCCTTTTGGACTGCACGACCTGCGTCAGGCGTATGAATTGACACAGGAAGTGGATATCCCCGCTGGCCTGATTATCAACCGTGATGGAATCGGCGATCCCGGCGTTGATGTCTACTGCCAGGAAGTTGGGCTGCCCGTTTTGATGAAAATACCGCTCGAACGGGAAATCGGACAGGGAATAGCTCAAGGAAAAACGCTGCTGGAAATCCATCCGGAATACCAGGATGCCTTTCAGACGTTGTACGCGCAGATTGCGGATTTGGCTGCAAATGGGGGTGACCGGTGAAACAATTGGTCATCCTCAGTGGCAAGGGCGGCACCGGCAAAACCAGCGTCGCTGCCGCCTTTGCGCACTTGCTTTCATTGGATGATGCTCCTTTCCGCACGGTTCTGGCCGATGCCGATGTGGACGCCTCCAATTTGGAATTGGTGCTCTCCCCCAAGATCATCACCCGAGAATCATTCCGGGGCGGCCTGTACGCCAGAATCGACTGGAACACCTGCATTGACTGCGGCATTTGTGAACAGGTTTGTCGTTTTGATGCCATTGGCGATACCTCCCGCCCGCAATTTCATCGACTTGCAGCCCGTCGCGTTGCGCAGTCAGATACGCCTTCCTCCCCAATCCCTGAGCTCCCGATAGTCGATCCCATTGCTTGCGATGGGTGTGCGGCCTGCGTGTACCAGTGCCCGGTGGATGCCATCACCATGCACGATCAGGTTGTCGGGGAATGGTTTCGCTCTGAAAGTCGCTATGGGCCATTGTTTCATGCGTCCTTGCGACCGGCTCAGGAGAATTCCGGCAAACTGGTCACGCTGGTCAAGCAGCAGGCGCGTTTGCTGGCCCTGGATGAGGATTACGATCTGGTGCTTGTCGACGGTCCACCAGGGATCGGCTGTCCGGTCATTTCGGCCGTCTCCGGCGCAGATATGGCGCTCATTGTTGCTGAGCCTACCGCGGCAGGCGTGCATGACATGCATCGCGTCCTGGAGACGACCGCTCACTTCGGTGTGCAATCTTTGGTCTGTATCAACAAAGCCGATATTTATCCCAAAGGGGCTGCCGAAATTGAAGCTTTTTGTCGCGAGCAAGCAGTTCAAGTCGTGGGCAGGATTCCCTTCGACACCACCGTAACAGAAGCGATGGTGCAAGGGCAACCCGTGACACTTTTTGCTCCAGATGCTCCTTCCAGTCGAGCCTTGCTTGAAGTGTGGGGGCAGGTGACTGCGCTATTGCAAAATGGTGTTTCGCCATGAATGATGAACAAGCTGAAAAACTCAAGAAGTTGATTATCGCCCGTTTGCGTTTGGTCATCGACCCTGAAACCCGCGCGGACGTCGTTCGTATGCGTTTGATTGAAGACCTTGAAGTGACCGCTGACGGTCAAGTGACCTATACTTTTCGTCCATCATCGCCAGTGTGCCCGATTGCGGTATCACTGGCGCAGCAGATTAAACAGGCGGTTGCTCAAGTGCCTGGGGTGATGTCCCAGAACATCACCGTTGAAGGCTATGTGGGCGCCGAGCAATTGACAACACTCATCAATCGATAAGGAGAAACAACCTATGCGTATCGCAATCTCACTACAAACCAACAATGACCTGAACAGCATCGTCGCTCAGCATTTCGGACGTTGTCCCTATTTCGCACTGGTGGACATGCAGGGAAACGAGGTCCAGGCAATGGAAGTCATCGACAATCCCTATTATGCTGGTCATCAGGTAGGGGAGATTCCGCGGTTTATCCATGAACAGAAAGCAGATGTCATGCTTAGTGGCGGGATGGGCGGCCGGGCTATCCAATTCTTCGAACAGTTTGGCATCGGAGTTGCAACCGGCGCCAGCGGTACGGTGCGTGATACGTTGGAAAGCTACAGCGCCGGTGAACTGCGTGAAGCTGCTCCATGCGCCGAAAGTGTCGCCCACGGCCACGGATAGGGGCAGTAACCCCACCCGTTTTACTGTTTTCCCAACTTTCATCGTGCATCCCGACCTTTCTTCATGAATCCATTCCATGTTTAGCCATTTGTTATCCACCCTGCCCGACGGCAAAACGATCCAAGTCAACATCGGTTCGCATTGGACGGCAGTCGTCGTCGAAATCGATGGCGCCCAACGCTGCGGCCTGGCATCCTCCCTGTCCAACGTGCACAAACGCCACGGCGAGCCAGATGTGCCTCAAGCGGGACAACTGGAGAGATTATCGGGTCTGGAATTGGCTGCACTGGCTCAATCGGAACAACCTGTGCTAGCCAGCGTTGGCGTAGCGGCGATCAATGCCCTGATTCCACCGCAGCCCGATGCCTGGGTGGACCTGAACGCGGAAGAAGTCATCGCCGAGCATGGAGAAGGCAAACTGGTCGCCCTCATTGGGCATTTCCCCTTCATTCCCCGCTTGCGCACGCGCGTTGGCGAGTTAGTCGTCCTGGAGCAACACCCACAGCCCGGAGACCTTCATGCGGACACGGCGTTAGCTGTTATTCCCAAAGCAGAGGTTGTTGCCATCACGGGGACTGCGTTGATCAACCACACGCTAGAAGACCTGTTGGCGCTTTGTTCGCCTCAGGCGCATGTCATCCTGTTGAGAGCAAGCACTCCTCTCAGTCCAGTTCTTTTCGATTACGAGATCGATCTGCTTTGCGGATCGGTCGTAACTGCTATCGAGCCGGTGCTGCGGACAGTGAGACAGGGCGGTATTTTTCCGCAAATCCATCACGCCGGGGTGCGTCTGGTATGTATGAAACACCCCGCTTATTTTCACATAGGAGAAAAAAGTGTCTGATATTAACACGAACCAAAAAGTTATAGAGGCTATTGAGCGTGTCGAGCACCCCTCCATTGCTACAACTTTGCTGGATTTGGGGATGTTGCGTGATATTGAAGTATCGTCAGATAAAAAAGTAGCGTTGACGATGGTCTTACCATTCCCCAGCATCCCCGACAACGTGCGTGACTATATGGTGAATAGCCTGGCTACCGCGATCCAATCCAGCGGTGGAGAATTAGTAACCGTGAATCTGGCTGTGATGAACGAAGAAGAGCGCCAGAACTTTTTGACAATAGAACAGCAAAATTGGAGAGGCTAAACGATGGATAAATTCTACACAAATCATGACTGGTTCGATCATCTTTTTCCGGAAGGGTTTCCTATCCCCAGTTCAACATTGTTAAGCGGCCCCGGTGGTTCCGGCAAACCCTTGATCGGCAACGTGATCGTGGCAGACTGGCTGCGGCAGGGCGGTAGTGTCGTTTTTATGTCTTTGCAATATCCCGATCACAGTTTCATTGTGTCGGGGTTGCAGAACGTTTCCGGGCTTAACCTGGACGATTACGCCGACCAGACAGCTTTCATCGAGTTGGATGCAACTCTGGAAGCTATGTCTGCCCCAATAGGCAATCACTTTAGCGCCAATATGGTTAAACCCCAGGTGTGGGATGCGGCCATCGAACAAGCCTGTAAAATGGTGCCGGACGAGGGGCCTGGGATTCTGATATTCAGTTCCGCCTTAAATTTACTCTTATTCTCTCCCACTTATGGTAGAGGCATCCTAGAAAAAATAAAGGCAACCGCTCAGGAAACGGGAAAGTGCACCTATCTATTTTCAGCAAGCACCACTGCAAAAGCAGAAGAGATCGCTGAACTGGAAGCCGTCGTTGACAACCTGATCATGACACATAGCACCAAAGCGCCTTTCCGGCTTTACATGCGTATCGAGCGCATCAAAGATGCACCTTTCGAGCCTGAAGAAATCCTGGTGCCCATTTCTCCCGAAGTCTTGACAGATATGAAATCAGTCGCTGATTACAGTCGTAAGCGGGTCATCCCATTGGTCTCTCAACTCTAGCCTGCATCGGTAAGGCATTTTCGGAAAAATAAATAAGCCTCCAATCCGAAAATGCCTCTAGCGACTTCCGAAAAATGATAAAATTTCCCTCAACTATTTTTCGGAAGTCGACTAATAGCGGTCCAAGCTCAAGGGTAATAAAGATGAACTCACAAACGGACGAGATATTCAAATCAGTAAAACAAATCCTCGCAACGATTCCCCCAGGAGTTATCCTGGTAGCGGCGGCAAAAACACGGACACTGGAGGAGGTGGAAGCTGCTATCGAGGCAGGTGTAACCCATATCGGTTACAATTATATTCAAGAAGCGCTACCCATCATCCAGGCGGTAGGCGGACGGGTGACATGGCATATGATCGGCCATCTGCAGCGCAACAAAGCAAAAATGGCCGTGCAACACTTCGACATGATCGAAACCGTTGACTCGTGGCGGCTCGCCCAGGCTTTAGATCGCCGCTGCGCGGATATTGGGAAAACCATGCCTGTGCTGGTCGAAATCAACAGCGGGAGAGAATCAAACAAAACGGGCGTGCTACCAAATGACGTAGACGAACTCGTGCAGCAAATCAGCACGCTCGAACATCTCCACGTGGAGGGCCTGATGACCATGGGGCCACGCTTCGGCGAGCCAGAGGACAGCAGGCCCTATTTTCAGGCCACGCGGGAGGCTTTTGATCGTCTCTCCTCTAAAAATATCCCCCATGTCACCATGCAATATCTTTCCATGGGCATGAGCAATAGTTATCAAATTGCCATCGAAGAAGGCGCAAACATCGTCAGAATTGGCACGAAACTTTTCGGTGAACGCTGATCTGAGGAGGATGAACACCTTATGAAAACAACTACTACAAAAATCACCCTGAGCATTAACAACACAGTCCGTACGCTTTCCGTGGGAAAAAGTGAAAGCCTTCTGGATGCACTTCGCAATGCCTCCTATTTCAGCGTCAAATCTGGCTGTGACGATGGCACTTGCGGGGTTTGCACAGTCCTGTTGAATGGGAAACCAGCGCTCAGTTGCAAAACGAAAGCGGTTGATGTCGATGGCGCTAAGATCACAACCCTTGAAGGGCTGAGCCAGAACGGTGAACTGCATCCCATCCAAACCGCCTTCATGGAAACCGGCGCTATTCAATGTGGTTTTTGCACGCCGGCACAAATTCTCTCTGCCAAATCCTTGCTGGATAAGAACTTAAACCCCAGCGATGGCGAAATCCGCAAAGCCTTGAACCCCGTCCTTTGTCGCTGCACAGGCTATGTGCGCGGTGTGGATGCGGTGCATCGCGCGGCTGCGGTCATGCGTGGGGAGAAGGTTGAACCGTATATCCATATTGACCACGCCCTGCCCGCTGACACGAGACAAATCGAACTTCCAGAAGAATTTTACCGCCGCGATGGGGGGCGTAATCCCCTACCACCGCTGATTTTCACCCCAGAGGCGATGGGCAAGACGAAGGTCGTCGGCAAGTCCGAAGTTAAAGTGGATGCTAAAAAACTGGCGCAGGGACGTCCGGTCTTTACCGATGATTTTCGGCTGGATGGGATGTTCTACGGGGCGCTGCTCACCAGTCCCCATGCCCATGCCCGTATTCGGGGCATCGATGCCAGCCGGGCGCGCGCCCTCCCAGGTGTCCACGCCGTCCTGACTCACGAGGACATCCCGCGTGTCAAGTACGCATCGGGCGGACAGAGCTATCCCCAGCCGTTGCCTTACGATCAGGTCAGTCTGGACGATAAAGTCCGTCACGTCGGTGACCGCGTCGCCATTGTGGCTGCCGAGACGCTCGATATTGCCAATCAGGCGCTGGATATGATCGATGTGGACTATGAAGTTTTGCCGGTCGTCGTGGACATGGAAGCCGCCATGCAGGAGGGCGCGCCAATTATCCACGATGAGCCAGATACCGAAGGTGTTTATGATAGAGAGCGCAATGTCGCTGTCCACATTGATGCCCAGGTCGGCAATGTGGAGAAAGCCTTTATCGAGGCCGACCACGTTTTTGAGGGCGAATACCGCACCCCCATGCAACAGCAGGCGCACCTGGAACCGCATGTCACGATCACCTACATGGACGAGGACGACCGCCTGGTGATCCGCACCAGCACGCAGGTTCCCTTCCATATCCGCCGCATGGTCGCCCCACTGATTGGTTTGCCCGTGAAAAAGATCCGTGTGGTCAAACCGCGCATCGGCGGGGGCTTTGGCAACAAACAAGAACTGCTCCTGGAAGATTTATGTGCCCATCTTAGTTTAGCGACCGGCCGCCCGGTGCGTATGGAGTATACCCGCACGCAGGAGTTCACCAGCTCGCGCCGGCGTCACGCCAACATCGTCCGCTACAAGGTCGGGGTCAAAGATGAAGTTATCACCGCAGCCGACCTCTATTTGCTCGGAGATACCGGGGCTTACGGCGCGCACGCCCTGACAGTCAACATGGTCGGCGGTTTCAAGGGGCTGACGCTCTACAACCCGCCGAACGCCCAATTCATCAGCGATGTCGTTTACACCAACACGATCCCGGCGGGCGCATTCCGCGGCTACGGCGCGATGCAATGTCAGTATGGGATCGAAGTTTTGATGGCTGAAATTGCCGACAGCCTCGGCCTGGAGGTGGTCGAATTCAAGCGCAAGAACTGGCTCAAAATCGGCGAACCGATGCACCTATCCAAAAAATTGGGCGAGGGGCGCGAGGGGGTCGAGCAGGCCCTGCAAACCAGCGCCCTGGAACAATGCGTGGACATCGGCCTGGAAGCCACCGATTTCTATTCCAAACGTAAACAATATCGCGGACAAAACGGACGCTATCGGCGGGGGATTGGCATGGCGGTGGTCATGCACGGCAGCGGGATCGCCGACCTGGACATGGCCGCGGCGACGCTGAAAATGAACGACGACGGCTCTTTCAACTTGCTGATAGGCGCAACCGACCTGGGCACCGGCTCGGACACCATTCTGGGGCAAATGGCGGCGGAGGTCCTGGGCATCCCCTTGGAGGATGTGATTGTCTACTCCTCGGATACCGATTTCACGCCTTTTGATGTCGGGGCGTATGCCAGCAGCACCACCTACATCAGCGGCGGCGCGGTGCGCAAAGCGGCGTTGCAGGTCAAAGAACAAATTCTGGAACATGCCGCGCTGATGCTCGAACTCACCGATACAGCCGGGCTAAAACTCGAAAATCGGCAAGTGATCGCCCCGGATGGACGCTCGGTCACGCTGGAAGAAGTTGGCTTGAGCAGTCTGCACCAGCAAAACCAGCATCAGATTGTGGCGACCACCTCGCATACCAGCCCACTCAGCCCACCGCCGACCGCCGCCCAGTTCGCAGAAATCGTTGTAGACATCGAAACAGGCAAGATTGACACCGAGCGGCTGTTGATGGTGGTGGATTGCGGGCGGGTGATCAACCCGCTCACCGCCGCTGGACAGGTGGAGGGCGGGATATCACAGGCTTTAGGCTTCACTCTGACTGAAGAAATGCTCTTCGATCAGGACGGGCAGCCCCTCAACGCCAGCTTTGGCAAATACCATATCCCTCGCGCCGCCAAAATGCCTGCAACGGACGTGATTTTTGTTCAGACCGATGAACCGAGCGGACCTTTTGGCGCTAAATCAGTTGCCGAAATTTCAATTGATGCAGTAGCTCCAGCCATCGCCAGCGCAATCCATGATGCCACGGGTGTGTGGATGCGAGAACTGCCATACACCCCCGAACGCGTCCAATCTGGCTTGAAAAGCAAATGAAGCTCGTCAAGATCAGCAAACTACGTTATACCAGTCGTCGACCAATACAAAAACTGTCGCGGCTAAGTCTTCCAAGTGTATACTGCTCATTGGGGAGTCCTCCGATTATGGTTTTGGGAGTCGATACCCCATTTTCTGTCGTCTTCCCTTCTTTTTCAATTCTGGAATCTCACATTAGCCGTATAGGAGAAAAAAGTGTCTGATATCAACACGAACCAAAGAGTTATGGAGGCTCTTGAGAGCGTCGAGCACCCCGCCATTGCTACAACTTTGCTGGATTTGGGGATGCTGCGTGATATTGAAGTATCTTCAGATGATGGAGTAGCGTTAACGATGGTCTTACCATTCCCCAGCATCCCCGACAACGTGCGTGACCATATGGTGAATAGCCTGGCTGCCGCGATTCAATCCAGCGGTGGAAGGTTAATAACCGCGATTACAGTCGTAAGCGGGTCATCCCACTGGTCTCGCAACTCTAGCCTGCAACGAACGTGATTTTTGTCCAGACCGACGAGCCGAGCGTGAACCCGACCGCCGCCGAAAAAATGGACTGCAAACCTGGCACCATGCCCGATGGCGCTACCATCGTTAATGTGATCTTGGGAGGTCACTGATATCATGAGCACGCACATACAGAAGATTGAATTGCGAGGGAACCTGACATCAGAGGATATGCACCAAACGAAGCCCTTCTATATCGATGTGCCTGATGGTGTCACCAACATTCATTTTCTCTTCAGTCATAATCCAAGATTCGGCGATGATCAAAAGTTACCGAACCAGATCAGCCTGATGATCTTCGATACGAATGGCCCTCGTTTTGAAATCTCGCGTCCGGATGAGCAAGGGGTGTTCATCAATTCGGCGCGCACATCACCTGGCGGAACGCCAGGTCCGATTCCGGCAGGGCGCTGGATGGTCTTTGTCCTGGTGTTTCGTCTCCTGTCCGACACGCCAGTGGACTATGAACTTACCGTCAGCATGTCCTTCGAACCCATCGAGGAGGAGCCACTAATGTGGCCAGCGGGTCGATCTCTTGGACGTGGACCTGGTTGGTACCGCGGCGATCTGCACGCACACACGATTCACTCGGATGGTTCCTGGGACATACCGGACATCATCGACTTCTGGAAAGCACGAGGGGCAGACTTCATGACCTTGAGCGATCATAACACCATTTCCGGCCTGGCGCAGGTGCGCAGCATGGCTGACGATCAACTGCTGACCATGGGCGGTATAGAGTTGTCCACCTTTTTCGGCCATGCTGTAGCACTTGGCGTCACACAATGGTTTGACTGGCGTAAACTTGATGGAAGCCAAATTACGGTGCCGGAACTCGCACAGAATGTCATTGACAGCGGTGCGCTTTTTATCATCGCGCATCCCATGCATCCCGGAGATCCGGGCTGTTGCGGGTGCCGCTGGGAATACGACGATATGATGCCGGGCAACGCCTCTGCCGTGGAGATATGGAACGGGGATTGGGAGAGCTCTGACCAGGAGGCGCTTCAACTCTTTTATCATTGGCTCAACCAGGGCCATCGTCTGACGGCTACAGCGGGCACCGACCTGCACGGTCCTCCTCCGGCGGGCGTGCGCGGGGCAGTGAATGTGGTCTACGCTGAGGATTTGAACGAGAGTGCTATTATTGAGGCGATCAAGGCCGGGCGTTCCTACATCAGCGCCGGACCGGAACTGTTGCTCAATGTCAGAACGGAGTCTGGCGTCGAAGCGATGATCGGAGACTCTGTACCGCAGGAAGCGGTGACCATTATCATTCGTTGGCGCGACGGCCATGATGGCGACTATATTCGGCTTGTCGTAGATGGGCGAGCCTATCACGAGAAGATTGTCGGCCCGTCTGGAGTACAGGAGTGGCATCTGGACGCGGGTCAACGACAGTGGTGCAATGTGGAACTACGCGACGCAGACGACGGCCTGTGGGCGGTGAGCAATCCGATATTCTTCTCCCCCTCTGATTGAACCTCTTCAATCATTGCATGCGAAGTCGGGGATTGCTTACTTCATCCAAACCGACGTGGATCAGATAAAGTGACAGGAAAAGCACCATCAGTGTAAATACCGGCGCCATCCACCACCACCAGAAATTCTGGAAGATGGCGCTAAAGCTGAGCGCCCAGTAAATCATCATGCCCAGCGTCATTTGACGCTGGGGGCCCAGACCCAATATTGACAGTCCAGATTCCGCCAATACAGCGGCAATGAAAGCGTTGACGAAATTGGCCCCCAACCACTGAGCCATATGTGGCATTAGCTCGCGCACAACGATTTCCATGCCGGTCATGCCTGAGAGTCTCGCCATCTCCACAAAGCCCCTTTCCTTCAGACTCAGCACCTGGGCGCGCACCTGCCGCGCCGGCGAGGGCCATGCAAATGCGCCAATGATCAGCGCCATCGTGACCACGCTGACGTTGCGCACCAGCGCCGCGATCAGGATCAGGAAGAGGAGCGAGGGCACCGCAAGAAAGATGTCGATGAGGACGCGCAGGACTGCATCGACTCTGCCGCCGAAATAGCCAGCGGTGAACCCGATCAACGCGCCCAGGGTTGTGCCGACCGTCGCCGCGATCAAGCCGATCATGATTGAATTTGGAATCGCTTCAGTCAACTGGATGGCGACACTCCGCCCAAGTGAGGTGGTGCCCATTAGCGTGTCCTGGAGCGGTGGTTGCCCGGGCGGGAAAGCACCGACCCTGCGTAACTCTGGGTCTACGAAGAGCTTGCCAAGCAGAGCAAAGAGCAACAGGGAGAGAAAGATGGTGCCGCCTATGGTGAAATTACGGTTGCGCAGCAGGTCCCATAGGAACCCATGGCGACCCTCGACCGCCTGTTCCTGCACCGGGACAACAGCCATGGCCTACTTGCCTCCCGAGTCAGCATAACGAATGCGGGGATCGATCAAAGGATAAGCAATGTCGATTACAAAGTTTGCCAGCGCCACCGACAGAATGATCAGCAGCACCCCACCCTGGATGAGCGGATAGTCCAGGCTTTTGATCGCGTTATAGATCTGGTAGCCAACGCCAGGATAGGCAAAGATCACCTCGGTGATCAGCGCGCCGCCGACAATGTGACCGAGGGCGATTGCCAGGCCCGTGGTCTGAGGTAGCAGAGCGTTGCGAAACGCATATCCCCACGTAACACGTCGCTCTTGAATTCCCATTGCCTCGGCGTTCAGAATGTAATCTTCCCCTTTTAACGAGATGATCAGGCTGCGCATACTCAGGAACCACCAGCCCAGTGACACAAGCAATATACTCAATGCAGGCAGCACGGCGTGGTGAAGCGCGTCCAGGATGAAGTCCGTTGTCAGTGCAGGACGCATGCCGACGGAATAGGCTCCGGATAACGGGAAAATCGGCCAACGGAAGGCAAAGAAAAAGACCAAAATCAGAGCCAAAATATAATAGGGCGTTGTATAAAGCACCAGAGAGACTGGCACCAAAAGGCGAAAGACGCCGGCTTTGCGTCCGCGCCAACCGGTAATGGCGCCAACGACAGACCCCAATACCCAACTCAGCAGCGTTGTCACCGTGAGCAGTCCGATTGTCCAGGGTAACGCACGCATCAGCATCTCAGACACTGGCGATGGGAAATTGCTGATCGAGATCCCCAGGTTGCCCCGCAAGAGTTCCCGCCAGAAACTGATGTACTGTTTCCACAACGGATCATCCAGGCCGAACCTGGCGCGGTATTCGGCAATCATCTCCTGTGCATTCATGCTGCCGCCCACAGAAGCCATATTGGCGAAGATAGCTGTCATCGGCTCGCCAGGCACCATGCGCGGCACAAAGAAGACGACGGTCATTGAAAGAAAGACCGTAGCGATCAAGAGCAAGAATCGTTTGCCCACATAGCGCGAATAAGCATTCATATGGATTTACCAACCTACTCGGCAGGGGATGGCGCCTGCGCGCTCACCCTGGAACCAATTAGATCCTGCCGAGTAGGCGTGAATCAGACAATTAACCCGCACGACGTGCGGATAGGCAGTTCGCTATTGTCCTGCCGGTCGGATACCATCAAACCACTGTCCGGTCGTCGGTGACTCGTAACCGGTGAGCAGAAGGTTCATCGTTGCCCACCAGTTGACCGGCATCATCCATGGGTTCTCTGCATCAGGCCAGCCTTCCCAGTACGTGGTGTTGAAGGGTACCAGAGCCGGCGCCTGGGTCAGTGGTGTCACGGGCAGATCCGCGTACCAGATTTCCATTCCGCGACTGAAGATTTCAACCAGGGTCGCCTGGTCAGCATTTTCGCCCAATGCCACCAGCATTTCATCTACGATGGCATCATATTCAGGATTCTGGTAACGGAACGAGTTGCGTTCATACCAGGGGGCCGCCTCACCCAGCGGTACGTAGAACTTGCCGTGGAAGAGCTCCATGTTTTCGTAGACCGTGCCGGGACAGAAGGGCTGCGGCGCATAGAGATCCCAGTTGCCGGCGAGAAGGGCTGAAGCATTGACTGCACCGGACAATGGTTGTAGTTCCACCGCCACTCCGCCAACCTCCAACTGATCGGCCAGGACCTGGGCCACCTTCATATTTTCAGACGAGTCGGCGTTGGTTTGTAGCACAGGGGTCAATCGTTCGCCATCTTTTGCCCAGAACCCCTCGTCATCCTTGGCATAACCGGCCGCCGCGAAGAATTCTTCGGCCTTGGCTGGATCATAGGTCACAGCGCCTTCGGCGATGACGTCGCTGATCGCGTCCATATAGGGGGCGAGACCTGAATAGGCAGGCCAGACTGTGTCGGCCGTTGCCGTGGCGCCTTCATAGGCCAGGCTGACAATCTGATCGCGATCGACCAGGCTGGACACGGCTTTACGCAGGTTCGGATCGTTCCACGGCTCGCTGGCGTGCTGGAACATGAGCGCGCGCGGGCAGGGGTCATACCAGGCGTACGGAGCGTCCTCCAGCCAGGCCTGCACGTTGGGGTTGCGTTCCTTGACTGACAGGAAGGCGCCCGTTGAGAGAATGCCAATCGCCGGTGAATCGATCTCGTCGGCGGAGAGCGCGATGGCCACGCTGGTTTCCGGTCCAACGTGAATGAAGTTCACCTTCTCAGGTGCAGGTGTGACGCCAAAGACCTCGGTTCCCCACCAGTCACCCCGGCGCACGTACGAATAGGCCGACTCTGTGGCGTTTTCCAACAGGTATGGGCCTGTGCCGATCGGCGGGTCGTTGGCGAATGTTACAGGGTCTTCAATTCCGTTCCAGATGTGCTCAGGCTGGATTGTGATACCGCTCCAGACGGGAACGGCAGGGAACGCTTCGCGCACCAGATGGAGGCGCGGGTTCGGTTCGGTGAGGACAAATTTGACGGTGAGATTATCGACCTTCTCAACCACTGCAACTGCCTGGTTGGCTTCATTGGCCCACGTCATGCCTGGATTGTTGCGCAGCATTTCGTAGGTGAAGACCACATCATCAGCGTTGAACTCTTCGCCGTCGCTCCATTTGACGCCTGAACGCAGCTTCACGGTGATCTCGGAAGAATCGTCGTTGTACTCGTAGCTTTCCGCCAGCCACGGTATGTATTCGTCGGATTCCAGGTTCAGGTAAAACATATATTCATGAACCAACGCTCCCAACCCGCTGCGAGAGCGATCGAATCCAGGTGCATAGATGTTGTAGTTGTCAGTGTTGGCGAAGGGTTTTGAGACAGCAACATTGAGCGTTGACGCACGTTCCGAAACGATGGGCGGAGCCGGCGGCTCCGCCGGTGTTGCCGGCTCCGCTGGTGCCACTGGTGCCGCTGGTGCCGCTACCTGACACGCCGTCGCGACCATCGCAATGGCAAGTATGAGAAAAACTACCACCATTTTCCTTGTGAAGCTGTACATGATTATCTCCTTCTTCACTCAGACAAGAAAACAGACTTTGACGGACGACAAACCTTCGATCTGCGTCCTAAAACGTTTACTTCATCATCACCTCCTCCGTTGGCGAACGGTATGTTGACGAATATGACAGCTACAGAACTGTAGTCGGCCCGCCGACCTCCGATGTATGCATGAGCAGTTCATTCATGCTGTCATACGCCAAGGTCGGGCAATCCTCGTACAGGTAGCAAGTGGCTGCGCGCTGTTCATGCATGCGAAAGAACGGTGGCGCTTTCTGAATACATGGCTCAAATGTGCTTGGGCAGCGTGCAGCAAATGGACAACCAAGATCATTCTGCGCCTGAGCCGCCAGGGGAGACGGCTCTGACTCCTCCGACCATAGGCGGTCAGGATTGGGCCAGGGGATTGAGCTGACCAATAGTTGTGTGTATGGATGCTTGGGATCTTTCACGACCATGCCAACGTCCCCGGCCTCTGCAACGTAGCCGCGATAAAGCACAATGATGTCGTCACAAATTTGATACGCAGTAGTCAGGTCATGCGTAATGTAAATCACTGAAATACCATATTCGTCACGCAATTGACGCAAATTGGTGAGCACAGTTGCACGCAATGACGCATCGATCATCGACACTGGCTCATCAGCGACGATCAGCTTAGGGTTTAACATCAGCGCACGCGCGACCATGATCCGTTGACGTTGACCGCCGCTTAACTGATGCGGGAATCGACCGAGTGTTTCCTCCGGCCTCAGTCCTACCGCATCCAGTGCGCCGATCATCAGTTGCATTCTCTCTTCTTTGGTCCGCGCGAGCTTGAACTTCTTGATCGGCACCTCCAACATGTGGTCAACTTTGTACAGGGAATTGAACGACCCAAACGGATCCTGAAAGACCGCCTGCACGTCCTGACGAAACGCGCGGCGTTCTGAACCGCTCAATCGCGTAAGATCTTTGCCTTCATACAGTACGTTCCCCTCTGTCGGCGTTTCCAGCCCTAAGAGCAGACGCGCCATTGTGCTCTTGCCACTGCCGCTCTCGCCCACGACTCCCGTAATGGAAGGGCGTGCGGAATCAATACTGAAGGTCAAATGTCTTAGAGCAACAGTTTCGGTGCGTTGGCCAACCCCACCGCCAAATATCTTGGTGACCTTCCTCGCTTCAAGCAGTGCAGTCACGCGTAACTCTTCTCGGTTTGAACGCTCCACTGTTCCCCGTCGTTATGCAGGTGGCAGGCAACCCACTGTTCTGGAGCGACCTGACGATAGACTGGAGCCATATCGATGCATTGGTCCATCGCATAGGGACAACGGGGATGAAAGACACAACCTTCGGGGCGCTCCGACGCCGAAGGGGGGGAACCCGAAGCCGCTCCGGACAACATCTGTTTCTCCTCCAGTGATGGCAGACTGTCCATGAGCAGTTGCGTATAAGGATGTTGTGGGCGGCGGAAGACAGCGCGCACCGGTCCTTCTTCGACCAGCTTACCCGCGTATGTTACTCCAATGCGACTTGTGAACTGTGCCATCAGACCCATGTCATGTCCGATAAGGATCACCGCGGAATTCAGATCCTCCTGCACCTGACGTAATGTCTGCATGACTTGGCGCTGAACAACCACATCCAGTGCACTGGTCGGTTCGTCGGCGATGATCAGGCTGGGACGCAAGCTCATGGCAAGGGCAATGCAGACACGTTGCTTCATGCCTCCGCTCAATTGGTGAGGGTACATGTCGGCAACGTCCTGCTGTAGCCCCACTCGAAGCAGTAGTTCGCTCAACTGTTCGCGGGCATCTTTCTGCGTAACCTTTACACCGTGACTGTTCAGGCCGTCCGCAAACTGCTGGCGAATGCGGATCACCGGGTTGAGGGAGTTCATGGCCCCCTGAGTGACCATCGCCACGCTGGCCAGTCGACGTTGGCGCATTTCCTCGTCTGAGAGGTCCAACAGATTTTCGCCATCAAGACGGATCTCTCCAGACTCAATGACTCCGGGCGGGCGGATCAGGCGCATGATGGCCAGGGCAATAGTTGACTTTCCCGAACCGGACTCCCCAATCAGACCAAAGCGTTCGCTAGCCTTCACACCGAAGGTGATAGCGTCTACAGCTTTGACTATCCCGCGGGATGTATGGTAGTACACCCGCAGGTCGTTCACTTGAAGTGCTGAAGCCATACGACAAGAAAGACAGCCGTGGAATCTGGAATGGAATTGTGCACGCGGTAGTGGTTAAAACAAGTTCTGCTGGACTTGACGAAATCGGAAATAATACGACCTGTGCTACTTCATACCCTGTACAATAATAGTAAAAATATTATCTGAGTCGCGTTTCCTGCTATCTGGCTGAACACACGTGTGCTCAACTCACCTTGATCAGTATAGCAGGAATTGAAACCCGAGTCAAGAGCTTTCCGGGGGATGTTCCTCTACATTGACTCACAGGGAGGGTTTGTGCTACCCTATCATCCTAGATTTGGGCCATGCCAGCTCGATTCAGATGTAAAAGTGCAAAGATAAGTAATAATACTCAACCTGAGAAGGACGACCGAAAATGCTACCAACTAAGATCGTCGCAATCGGCGCAGGCAGCGCCATTTTCGGCCTCAATACCGTTGCCGCCCTGATGGGCAGTGAACGCCTGCGGGGCAGTCACCTGGCGCTGGTCGACAGAAACGCCGAGACACTGGCCCTGATCACCCGGTTGGCCGAACGACTCAACCGCGAATGGGACGCTGAAATGACGATCAGCGCCCACACCCATCACAATGATGCACTCTCAGGCGCCGAGTTCGTTGTTTCAGCCATCGAAGCACCGCCGCGCGAAGTTCTCTGGCGGTCCGACTTCGAGATCCCTCTCAAGTATGGTGTGCGCCAGCCCTACGCCGAAAACGGTGGCCCGGGCGGATTCATCCATGCCGCCCGTAACATTGGGCCGGTGATGGAGATCGTTCACGACATGGAGCAACAATGCCCCGACGCATGGTTCCTTAACTACACTAACCCCATGATCCGTATCTGCGATGCCATTGCTCGCTACAGCGAGATCAAGGTCGTTGGACTCTGCCATCAGATACACGCTGCCTATGGGATGATTGGCTATGCTCTTGCCGATGACCTTGGCATCACAGTGCCAGAACCAGTCACATCCACACATGCTGATCCCTATACCTGGCCGCCTCTGGTAAAAGTGATCCATCAGGCGATGAAGCGCATCGACATCCAGGCGGCCGGAATCAATCACTTCAGTTGGGTGCTGGGCATCTACGACAGACAAAATGGCCGGGATCTGTATCCGCTCTTCACAGAACGTTGGGCAGAGCTGGACCCCACCTTCGAACCTCTGACCCGGCGCATCTATGACATCTTCGGCCTATTCCCCGTTGCCGGCGATGAGCACATGTGCGAATACCTGCCCTGGGTAAACGATCCCATTACCAAACCCTGGGAGAAATACGACATCAGCCTCTACGACTGGGGTCTGTGGGAGGATTTGCGGAGGATAGGGCATGACGATATTGCTGAGATGGGTGCAGGCGAAAAAGACATCGGCTTTCTTCGGGAGGTGGATAGCGAAGGGGCTCTGGAGTTGATTGTCAATATCGCCGGCGCTGGAAACCACTACCACCCTGCCGTCAACCTGCCCAACCAGGGTTACATCGCTAACTTACCTGACGGCTCTATCGTGGAGGTGCCGGGTCTGGTTAGTGGAGCGGGCGTGCAAGGCGTGGGAGTGGGGAATCTGCCGGAGCCTGTCGCCGAATTATTGCGCCGCGAGCTCACCGTCGCCCGCCTGGGCATCGACGCCGCCATACACGGAGACAGACAGGCCGCGCTACAGTGCCTGCTGCTGGATCCGATCGTCAGTGATCTGGAGGTGGCTCGACTCATCTTGGATGACTACCTGAAAGTTTACCGGGACTACCTTCCTCAGTTTTGGTAGACGGTGGCATCCGCCAACGCAGTAGACTGACGCCGGATAAAGACTGATTTCAGCATTGTGAGCGTATGAGCAGTAAGAACGCCCTTTACCTGAACGATAATGCAAATATCGGCATGGTCCATTTTCGCTCCATTCCATCTTGAAAAATTCGCGGAGAGGCTTCCTTCTACAAGCTGGTGATGCGTGAATGAGGGCCGTTTCAGCGAACGTCTCGATTAAACTGGAAGATAGCGAACCATGAGTGATGAGCAAGCAGAAAAACTGAAGCAATTGACAACACTCATCAATCGATAAGGAGAAACAACCTGTGCGTATCGCAATCTCACTACAAACCAACAATGACCTGAACAGCATCGTCGCTCAGCATTTCGGACGTTGTCCCTATTTCGCACTGGTGGACATGCAGGGAAACGAGGTCCAGGCAATAGAAGTCATCGACAATCCCTATTATGCTGGTCATCAGGTAGGGGAGATTCCACGGTTTATCCATGAACAGAAAGCAGATGTCATGCTTAGTGGCGGGATGGGCGGCCGGGCTATCCAATTCTTCGAACAGCTTGGCATCGGAGTTGCAACCGGCGCCAGCGGTACGGTGCGTGATACGTTGGCAAGCTACAACGCCGGTGAACTGCGTGAGGCTGCTCCATGCGCCGAGAGTGTTGCGCATGGCCACGGGCATGAGCAGGATTAGAAGGATCTTAGCCCGAGCCTGGCGAAAGATCCCATCCCCCGCGCCGTCAAAATGCCTGCAACCGATGTTATCTTCGTCCAGACCGACGAGCCGAGCGTGGACCCGACCGCCGCCGAAAAAATGGACCACAAACCTGGCACCATGCCCGATGGCGCTATCATCGTCTGGGCATCAACCGCCGGCCCGATGTCAAACCCTCAGTCAGTCGGGGAGCACCACCAATTTTACAACCTACCTGCGTTTTTCCCACAACACAACCAAACCAACAACTAACCCGACAGCCAACGCAGCCAGAGCGAATTTCCGTGCGGGAGAATTTGTTTCCTCCACTTTTGTTATCGCTTCTGTGTCGACTTCATCCAGCAGCGTTACCGTGCCGGCATCGCCATCAACCAGAATGCGCTGACCATTTTCGATACGCTGGGTTGCCATACCTGTACCCATCACCGCTGGGATCCCGTACTCTCGCGCCACGATGGAACCGTGGGCCAATGCGCCTCCAATGTCGGTGACCAGCCCCTTCGCCCGGGCAAAGAGAGGCGTCCAGGCCGGGGTGGTGGTCGTGCAGACGAGGATCGTGTCCGGGACCATCCTGTCGAAGTCTTGCGGGGACCGGATAACGCTGGCCGGTGCAGTGACCCGGCCGGGACTGACAGCGAAGCCATCCAACGTGGGGCCTGCGCTGATGGTGCGGGATTTAGGCTCGAACATGGCCATGTCGATCGGCCCGAACTTCATCCGGCCATCCGGCGGAACCACCACCGGTGGATCGAGGCGCTTGCGCGCTTCGCGCAGAATGCGTCGCTCCCGGGCCTGGCTGGCCAGGTCTGGTCGACCGACACCATCCGCGCGTGCATTGATGGCCTCCTCCAGTTCTGCGCTCTTCAGATAGAAGACATCGACCGGCGCATCGAGGGAGCCGGCTTCCGTGAGCCGTCTGCCCAGTTCGAGGGCCAGCCGTCGCAGAGCAGGCCAGGCCGCGCCCACATAGAAGAGCGCCTCTTCCCGGTAGGGCGAGTAATGCTGCGCCCAGCCCAATAAGCGCCTGAAAATCGGGCGCTGGGTGGGATTCAATGAGCGTTCCGTGCGCGCGACCAGCGCCTCTCTCTCCCGCGCCAGCTCGGCCTGGCGAGCGAGCGCATCCCGCTCCGGGTAGGCGACGGCCGCCTGCAAGCTCAACAGAACAGGGAGGGGATCATCCGCCAGGGTAGGTGCAACGAAGTCCAGGTTGTAGACCTGGTGGCCATACGCATCAAGATATTGCTGCAGGTTGTCCAGCACCGCCTGCCCGTCCGCATGCTCCGCCAGCATATCGAGCAAGCGTGGAGCTGGCGTATTCAACACCTGTTTCCGCAATGTCTCAGAGGCCTGGATCTTTCTGGCGATGGCTTCCAGCCGGGCCTGCGCCTCCACCGCCTTGGATGGGAAGCCGCGCAGAAAAGAGCCGCTGGTCAGGCAGGCGCCGTTTGACCGGCCGCGCCCAACCGATTTCAGAAAGCGGTTGAGCGCGGCATCCGTGACTCGCGCCAATCCCAGGGGTACAGCCGCCGCAAACCAGTAGATAGCATCCTCTGCGGCAAGTTCACGCACACCCTGCAACAGAGTCTCGTCGGACGCATTGGGCAAGTCGATGCTCTTCCAATGCTCGATGGCAGCCCGATAGTCAGGCAATGACTCGTCTCGCCAACGGGGAACCAGGTGGCGGATCATCTTCGGCAAGACGACCGTATAGATGCGCAAGACAAGCGGAACAATCTTCAAGCTGAAGTCAAAGCTGGCGATGCTGTATGCGTAGCCATTGACTGTGGCGGCAAAGGGCGGTTCGACGAAGTCCCACACGTTGATCTCGAAGCCGCTCAGGTCGGTCAAAGAAACGCCAATTTCATCCATCGATTTATCCAGGCCGTTTTGCAGATAAAGCTCGTCGAAAAGCGGGGAGAGGGGTTCCGGCATGTGCTCGACGACTTGTCGTCGCATCCAGATAGTGCCGGGCCTGGGCGGATCCCAACGCACATCTCGCAACGGCACCGGTGGCAAATTGGTGATGGGGCGCGCTTGCAGAATGGCGATTTTGCCGCCGAATATCGCCCATTCAATGTCCATCGGCAAACCATAATGCGCCTCGATCTGTGCGCCATACCGTGCCAGCTCGATGGCCGTGGCGTCGTCCAGGACCCGTTGATCTTGTTGTGATTGGGGTGTGGATCGCTCCTCTGTGCCATTGTCAATCAGCACCGTCATCACCGTTTTGGTGGTTGTCTCGCGGGATATTATCTGCCAGGTCGATTTATCCACGACCACGGTGTCGGGTGTCACTAGCCCACCGACAATCGCCTCACCCAGGCCCCAGGTGGCGTTGATAACGATCTGGTCGCGCTCGCCATCAATCGGGTTGGCTGTAAACAGAACGCCGGCGGACTCGGCCGGAATGAATTGTTGCACAACTACTGCGAGGCTCACAGTGGCGGGGTCAATGTCCTGACGCATCCGGTAGGAGAGGGCGCGGGCCGTCCACAAACTGGCCCAGCATTTTTTCACCGCATCCAATAATGCGCGCCCCCCTCGAATGTTGAGATAAGTGTCCTGCTGACCGGCGAAACTCGCTGTGGGCAAATCCTCGGCGGTGGCGGAAGAGCGCACGGCAACCGGGATCGCCCCTTCCATGGTCAAATCCGCATACGCCTCCAATAAATCGATCTGGATGGCCTCCGGCATGTCGCCAGCGAGAAAGCGCTCTTTGATAGCTGCGGAGGCCTCTTCAGCCGACTGCGGATCGTCGGCCGCAACCGCAGAGGCCAGCTCGGTGATCTGATGCTGTAACCCATTTTCGTTCACAAATGCACCATACGCTTCCGTCGTCAGGACGAATCCGGCGGGAACGGGAAAACCGGCTGCGGTCAACTCTCCGAGATTGGCGCCCTTGCCCCCCGCGAGCGGGATGTCGTTTTTGCCAAGTTGCGTGAAAGGAGTGGTGTAAGTCATGGTGATGTCTCCGTTTTAGTATTCGAAAAAGCTAACCCCAACGTTACTACTCAGGCTCGGCAGGAAAATGACTTGTTTGCGCTCAGATCAACCACAGATTGCCCAGATTCCACAGATTTTTTTGTTTGAATCTGTGTCAATCGGCGAAATCTGTGGAAAACCCGGGACTGCCTGAGCAGTTACGTTTTCTGGTTATGCTCTGGCGACGCCGCGCACGAAGAGCCCGAAAGGGATGAAGCAGATCAGGCCCAGAATGAATACCACAATCACGTCGACCAGAACGAACGGCGCGCCGGTCATGATCGGCGCCAGGAGCAGGAACACAATCAGGCCGATGAACAACATGCTGCCCTGAAAGAGAAGTCCCGTGCCACCCACGTAGCCCTGCTCCTGGTGCCGCCACAGCAGCACGCCACCGACGACCCATGCCGGTATCATCAGAAAATCCGCCACAAGCAGCGCCACTTCAGTCCTGGGAATAGCTGTCTGGTTGACGATGGCATTGGCCAGCTCGCCCAGGGTGCGCAACAGGAAGAGTGTCCCCAGTCCGGTCAGTACGCCGCCGGCCAATCGTTCTGGTACATTTCCGCTGAGCCGCTGCTGCACTGCCTTTCCATCGATGCTGGCTACCAGGCCAATCATCGTGTACAGGCTTAACGCCAGGAGCGCGAGATAAGATAGAAACGCCCAATTGAACGGCATGGCAAAGAGGTAGACGATGGTGTTATACACGATGAAAAAGAGCGCGCCCGGCCAAAAGAGCAGCCCGATGAGCTTGCCGCGGCGCGCGAAGTACATCGAAACGAGCAGGATAGGCACGCCGATAAAAAGATTCACCACATCATTGGCGACGAAAGTTTGCGCCAATTCCTCCGATGGATAGATGTCGGACCGGTACAAGAGACCAGCCACGGACACCGCGGCCATGAGAAGAGCGACGATGAGAGACGAAGCATAGGCCACGGTGAGGCTTCGCGTGATCGGCAGCGAATCGCCTGGGGTTGTTGTGTTGGTTGGGGTCATGTTTCTACTTTCGAGTCGATAGTCATTAGTGGACACTGATCACTGACAACATCATGAGCAAACGCAGAGAGGAGAGAGAAGTAGATATCCTTGCGCCTCTTCCGCGGCCAGCCATTGGGGCCTGGTTGAATCATAACACAACACGGGCAGCGGGACAATGACCTGAATCATATGCCGGCAATTCCAAAACGATTATGCAGGACTCCGGAGCGAAGCGGAAGGAGCAGCGCGCGGGCTGAGAGAGGGGTCGTGAGAGTTTTCCAGTAAGAATATGGCGGGGGAGCAGCTGTGGTATAATGGTTGCAGGAAGTCGGTGTAGTCTTCTGTCGGGTGCCCCATGGGCGTCCGCACTGAATGGCGACCGCGATCCACTCAGGGTTGCTGCGCCTGGTCACCAGATCACGCCAGTGTAAGTGAAAGTCTGACGCTTTTTGGATGGAGTCTTGCCTGTTGCCTGCAAAAGGAGGTTGAAGTGAATCGTAAACAACTGACCCTGTCGGTCGTTGTCTTGTTCGCCCTGGTTGTGTCGGCCTGCGCGCCCATACTGGTATCACAACCACAAACACCAGCGGAGGGCTTCCCCACCGCCGCCATTGCGACAGTCCCCGAAACCGAGAGCGGGGAACCGCTTGAAGTGAAAGTTCTCACGGTCGCCATGTTTGAAGTTGGCGAGTCTACAGGTGACTTCCCGGGTGAAGTTCAACTCTGGGTTGAGGGTGAGGAAATGACCCAGGAGTACGACGTCACTGGGGCATTCTCGCCAGTCTATTGCAACAAGGCCGGTTTTTGTGCCATGGTCACCGGCATGGGGACGGCAAACGCAGCTGCCAGTCTGATGGCGGTTGGCCTGGATCCGCAATTTGACCTGACAAAGACGTACATCATGGTAGCCGGCATTGCAGGCACCCCGCCCGACGACGGAACTCTTGGCGCTGCAGCCTGGGCCGAGTGGGTCGTCGACGGAGATCTCGCCCATGAGATCGATTCTCGTGAGATACCAGAGTCGTGGGATTATCCTCTGTTCAGGCTGGGCTGTGCCGAGCCCTGGTGTGATGGAGGATGGTCATCCGGGACTGACGTATTCCATCTCAACGCCGACCTGGCGGAATGGTCCTACCAACTCTCCAAGGACGTCGAGCTGTTCGATTCCGAAGGAGCACCTGATTACAGGGCTAACTATCCCGAGGGCCTGCCGGCAAGGCAAACCCCATTTGTAACCAAGTGCGATAGTTTCGCTGCAAGCACCTACTGGCACGGCGCTCTGCTCTCGGATTGGGCCGAATGGTGGACCGATCAGTTGACTGATGGCCAGGGCAACTACTGCATGTCGAACATGGAAGACTCAGGAACGCTGACCTCCCTGAGTCGGCTTTCAGACGCAGGTTTGCTTGACCTGGACCGCGTGGCTGTGCTTCGCACCGCCAGTAATTTTGACCAGCAATACCCGGGCCAGACGGCGGCTGAGTCGGTGCGTGCCGAGAACGATGGGTTTATGCCATCGGTTCAAAACGCATATCGTGTCGGATCTGCTGCTGCGCAGCACATCGTCGATAACTGGGAGGAGTGGAAGGACGGCGTCCCTTCGCTACCCTGAACCATTGAGCAACTGAGGCTACACCGGCTCGGGTTGCCCATGGGCAGGCGCGGTGTTTTCACCACCGCGCCTGCTTGAAGGAAAACCGGAGCAACCTCGTTCGATCGCTGGATGAGACGGGGGCATTGCACCCGTTTTGGTGGGATAGGGGGCAGGCACAAGGCCCTACCCGTACATTTTCAATTTACGCCCTCATATCGCCGCACCCATTCCAACGAAGCCGATTTGAAAAAGCCGGGCACATCGGCGTAGGGGCGACCCTCGTGGTCGCCCTCTGTTGGCAGGGACGACCACGGGCAGGGACAAGCCACTGCCCCTACCAGGGGCGGCGCGCCAACGATGACAGGTGTCGGCAATGCGGGC
>JAYELL010000015.1 GCA_034717495.1 Chloroflexota bacterium
GAGCTTGTATTATCGAAGTAGTTGGGAAAGGGCGTCAAAACAGTTACCCAGGTTGCCAATGCATCCATAATAATCTCATGTTACGCACATGGCCAAGTTACGGGTCAAATGACATCCTGAGCCTCGCCAGCACGCCAGCAGGCGGTGCGTGAGCTACGCCAGCAGGCGGACCGTGAGGTCGGCGGTCCGGGAGGACTTCGAAGGGCGGCATTTGACCCGTTCGCACACTTCGATCGCACTCAGTACACCTGCGCAGGGCCGCAGGCGCTGCGTGCGAACTGCGTAACTCCAGTTACAATGACGACAGGTTGGAGGTGACACCATGGTCCGGGTTCTTCGTTTCACTTTTACGGCAGTAGCAACTCTCGTTTTCGGCATCGTAACTTCCGTTGGCATACTCTGGCTCTTTGGCGAGCGCTGGCGGCCGGTACGGCGATCGACAATAGGATATTTTCGAAGCGCCGGGATGTCGCGCTGGCTGGAGGCGTTGCATGGCTACGTCTATGTTCGTTGGAGCAATCAGTACATTGGCATCGGATTGGGCCAGGTCAAAACCCACCGGCGTGTCTTTCAGCACTGGAGCGCTGACTCTTATCACGGCAAGGTATTGACCCATGACCTGGCCCGGCAGTTCCTCGTCCTGGATCACGACCTTGATCTGCCCGACCAGGAGCAAGTCATCCCCTATCCCACGGCGCGGGACATCGTCGTCCGCAACCCCAAGGACATAGCCATATACAACTGCCCTTGCCGGCAGACCAGGGAGAATCCCTGTCTACCCCTCGATGTCTGCATGATCGTCGGGCAGCCCTTTGTGGACTTTATCGTTGAGCACAACCCCAGGAGTGCCCGTCGCATCACACAGAACGAGGCCCTGGCGATCCTGGAAGCCGAGCACGAGCGGGGACACATGCACACGGCCTACTTCAAGGATGCCATGGAAGGCCGGTTCTACGCGATCTGTAACTGCTGCCAATGTTGCTGTGGTGCCGTCGAGGTCATGATGCGGGGCGGGATTCCCATGATTTCCTCATCGGGCTACATCGCCGAGATCGACGCCGACGAGTGTATCGCCTGCGGCGAGTGTGAGGAAGCCTGCCCCTTTGGTGCAATTCATGTCAACGGCACCGCGGTAGTCGATACAACCCTCTGCATGGGTTGCGGGGTCTGCCAGGTAGCCTGTGATCTGGATCTTCCCACTCTCATTCGGGATGAAAGAAAGCCTCTGCCGCTGGATATCAAGGCGCTGGAGGCACAGGCCGTCAAGCCACTGGCTCAAAACGGGCCGTGAAATGCCGTAGCACCGGTGCCTGCCAGGTGATACGCAGGCCCTCAATAGCATCCCTGCGCTGGCTGATGTAGGCCATCGCTTCGGCAACATAGTCCACATGGCTCTGAGTGTAGACCCGTCTGGGAATCGTCAACCTCACCAGGTCCAGGGGGGACGGCTGCTCCGGGCCACCGTCATCGGTTGGGCGGCCGAAGACGACCTGGCCAATCTCAACCGGTCGGATGCCTGCTTCCAAATACATGGTAGCCGCCAGGGCTTGTCCGGGATACTGATGGGCGGGGATGTGGGGTAGCATGGCACGGCTATCGATGTAGATGGCATGTCCCCCCGGCGGCTGCACAATCGGCACGCCCGACTCGCTCAGCTTCTCACCGAGATATGCGCTCGATCGAATGCGGTAGCGCAGATAGTCCTCTTGCAGCACTTCCCGCAACCCCACTGCGATGGCCTCCAGGTCGTAGCCGGCCAGCCCGCCGTAAGTGGGAAAGCCCTCGGTCAGGATCAATTGATTCTTGCAGCGCTGGGGCAGGTCGAGATACGGCTGCCGTTGGTAGGGAGGATCGTTGAGGGCCAGAAAACCACCGATGTTTGCCAGTCCATCCTTTTTTGCGCTCATGGTGCATCCATCGGCGTAACCAAACATCTCCCGGGCGATCTCGAGCGGTGTTTTGTGGGCGTATCCCTTCTCCCGCTGTTTGATGAACCAGGCGTTTTCGGCAAACCGACATGCATCCAGGAAAAACAAGAGACCGTTTTCGCGACAGATCTCACTGGCTGCACGGATGTTCGCCATGCTGACCGGTTGACCGCCCCCTGCGTTGTTGGTCACAGTCAGCATGACCACCGGTATCTTTTCGACGCCAACCTCCCGGATGGTACGTTCCAGCGCTTCTGTGTCGATATTACCCTTGAAAGGATGGACCAGGGCTGGCTCGAGTCCCTCGGAAACCACCAGATCGCGCGCTTCCGCGCCGCGAAACTCCACGTTCGCCCGCGTCGTGTCGAAGTGGTTGTTGTTTGGCACCACATCACCTGCCTGGCAAAGTGCACCGAACAGGATACGTTCCGCCGCGCGGCCCTGATGGGTTGGTATGACATGCGTATAGCCGGTAATCTCCTGTACTGCCTCTTCGAAGCGATAAAAGGATCGGGCGCCGGCGTAACTCTCGTCTCCCCGCATCATGCCAGCCCACTGGTTGGAGGACATGGCTCCCGTGCCGCTGTCCGTCAGCAGATCGATAAGAACATCATCAGACTTCAACAGAAAGAGGTTGTACCCCGCTTCCACCAGTACCTGCTGCCGGTGCGCGTAGGTCGTAAACTGTATCGGTTCAACGGTCTTGATCTTAAAGGGTTCGATGATGGTCTTGAACTTGTGAGGCATAATTGTTTCCTTATGTTCCTGCTATATCCAACAGGTCTCCCAGGACCGCGTAGCCAGTCTCGCGTTTGCCCGCGCCAGGACCCACCAGCGTGACGTCTCCCAATAGATCCGTGGTGAAGGTTAGCGCGTTGCTGGCACCACCGACCCCGGCCAATGGATGGCTCAGGGAAACACGCGTGGGTTTGATGCTGGCCCTGGTAACGCCATCCTCCTGCCAGACGCGGGCGATGAGCTTCCAGCGCTCACTGGCGTTTTGCGCGGCCTGGATGTCTCTGGCATCGATCTCGGTGATACCGGTACGATCCACATCCGACAGGGTTAATTTGCCGTTCATCAGGACGTTCGCCAGGATGACGGCCTTTCCAGCCGCGTCCCAACCCTCCACGTCGGCTGTGGGATCCGCCTCTGCGTAGCCAAGACGTTGGGCCTCGGCCAGTGCGGCATCATAGCTCTGCCCCTCTTCCATCTGGCTCAGGATGAAGTTGGTAGTGCCGTTGAGGATACCTCGAATCTGGTTGATTTCGCATCCGGCCAGCGTTGTTTCAGCCATACGAATGGCGGGTGTGCCGCTCATGACGGTTCCTTCAAAGCGGAACTGAACCTGATTGTCCCGGGCCAGTTCCGCCAGTTCCCGATAGGCAAGCGCGACGGGACCCTTGTTGGTGAGTAGGGCGTTCTTTCCACTTTCGAAGGCTGCCCTGACGTGACTGATAGCCGGCTCACCGGTCTGTACATCGGTCCAACTGACTTCAATCATGGTGTCCGCATTGCTGTTCCAAATCGTTGTTATGCTGTCCCAATCACGACGCAGTGTTGGGCTATCCGGATAAGAATCCAGTTTTCCGGTGCGACGCACTGTGTTCAACAGGGTGGCGAGATCGAGGCCGGTTGGTTGGTAGAGGTTGCCTTTAACCAGATCGCTGATGGCAACAATCTGGAATGCCGTCCCGAAACGCTCAATCAACTCGTCTTCCTTATCCAGCAGGATTTCAGCGAATCCCTGACCGACGGTTCCAAAACCGATCAGTGCCAGGCGGTGGACTCGGGTCATAGGTGACTTCTCCTTTGTTGTGCCGCGTGATGACATTGGGCCGCATCGTCGTCCGTCGCGATGGTACGCACGCAGGTGCCGTCAACCGGGCGTGATCACAACCGTTTCATTACAAGAATGGTGTCGCCGCAGCAGTTCTCATTTCATGGCCAGCGCTGCGGTGATTTCCAGCAAGACCTCGGGGTCATGTTCCTTTTCCAGACAAGACTGTAGCAACAGGCGGGCATGGGCAGTGCCGATCTTTCCCAGCGCCCAGGCAGCGTGGCTGCGGATCAACGATTCGCTATCCTCCATAGCCTGTGAAAGGCCCGGGATGGCCGCTGGGTCAGCCCAGTTTCCCAGGGCTACGCAGACGTTGCGCAGTAGCCCGCGGCGTTTGGCTCGTTTGATCGGCGATTTGCGAAAACGTTGCCGAAAACCCTTCTCGTCCAACGCCAGCAGGTCCAGAAGTTTGGGTGCAGCGACCTCTGCCAACTCTCCTGTTCGCGGGAGTTGCCTTCGAGTGGCGTAACGCCGGTTCCATGGGCAGATTGTCTGGCACAGGTCACAACCGAAGACCCAGTTGGCGAGCAGAGGCCGAAGTTCCAAAGGGATTGCTTCGCGATTCTCGATCGTCAGATAACTGATGCAGCGTCGTGAGTCCAGGATGAAGGGCTCTGGGAATGCCCCGGTGGGACAGATGTTCAGGCACCGGGTGCATTGACCACAGGTGCCCTCATGTGAATGCGAGACCGGGACGGGTTCTGAAGCAGTCCAGGAGCCGTAGGCCAGTTTTTCGGGAACCAGGAGTTCAGCCAGGAAAAACCAGGATCCTGCACCAGGTACGATCAGACAGGTGTTTTTCCCGCCAAAACCCAGGCCAGCGCGGGATGCCCAACTGCGCTCGAGGATGGGGCTTGTGTCGACGCAGGCCCGTCCCATGTCTGTGCGACCGGAAGCTTCTCTCAGGGCGGTATCCAGATCAAACAACCGGCGCTTGAGAGTGTCATGGTAATCGGCCGACCATGCGTAGCTGGCGATCAGTCCTCGCGACCGATCATTGCGCAGTTCCGAAGGCAGGTTGCCCGAAAAGTAGTTGGCGCCGAGCACCACGATGGAGCGCGCCTCCGGCAGCAAGTGCCTGGGATCGGCTCTTTCAGCAGCCCGCCCAGGCAAATAGCTCATTTCTGCGGCGTGTCCATCCTCGATCCATCGCATAAATAGGTCGAAATCGGGACTTGGGCCGACCGGTGCCACGGCGACAACCTCGAATCCCAGTTCGAAAGCCTTGGATCGAACAACTGCTGTCAATCGGCCGGGATTCACCGTCTCTTTCTCCATGCTACCTGCATATATTTTCCGCCGCCAGTCTGGCTGTTGTTTCGCATGGTCTCTGGCAAATCGTCTCATGGCCCTTTGCCGCGCGTCTGGTGTCCTGTTGCCAGGCTATGATGCCAGAAGCAAGAGGGCTTGTCAAGGTGTGGAATTGAAAAAAGCCGCCGAAAACGCGGCGGCTTGAGCGTATGGTTTCAAATGGGTGGTCCTATTTTGGCGTGGATGTAAACAGTTTCTCGAGTTCGTCGAGAGTGGCTTTGTCGATGCGCTTGACTTTGGCACGCTGTCGCATCAGTGCCTTGAGACCCTTGGGCACAACCACGGGAATATCGGGATTGTTCAGATCCAGATTGACTTTTGGATTGATGAAGAGGGCAACCGGTTGAACTTCTTCGTCCAGGTCGGGCATATGGGTTTCCAGGTAATCCTGCATCTTGCGTGCTTCTTCCTGGGCCTCGACGGTGGGATTGCCCAGGCCTTCCCTGCCAAAAGCAGTCAAAAAACGACTAATAGAGAAGGGTTGCTTCCAGCGACTACCTGTATTACTGATCTCGCCGCCCTGGTCCCGCACAGCAAAGGTATAGAGTCCGCTTGGGCCGGCGAACACATAGGAAGCGGGTAACATCCAGCTGTAAAGCATATAGCGGTCGTCGAACCCCTTGAGTTCCTTTGCAAGGATTTCATCAGGGCGAGGACTGCGGCCAAAACGGCGAACGTTGTAGCTACCAACATTGGCCGCGATAAACCCGATCAGAAGGCATCCGATGGAACCCATCATCCAGAATAGGTAGTTGGGGTCAGTGGGTTCCGTTCGAAACGAGATTACCATTCCGATGGCAAGGACGCCAAGACCGGCCCAACTGGCAATCTGACCGATCTTGGCGCGGCGTTGTACGTGTTGTTCGTTGACGAGGGCGCGCATAGTGTTTCCTGAGTGTGTGAGTAAGATGGTTTCTACAGATGTGTAGATGCTGCGCTTATGGCAGATACTTGCCGACGATCAGACAGGCATTCTGTCCGCCGAGCCCAAAGCTGTTGGAAAGAGCCGCCTTGATCTCTGTCTTGCGGGCAACCGCGGGCACATAGTCAAGATCGCATTCAGGATCGGGATTCTCGTAGTTGACTGTCGGGTGAACGACGTCATGGAAAACCGAGAAGATGCAGGCCATGGCTTCGATCGCGCCTGCGCCCCCGAAGCAGTGACCGATCATTGACTTGGTGGAACTGACCGGGATATCGTAGGCCTGCTCACCGAAGACCTCCTTGATTACCAGCGTTTCGTGGGCATCGCCGAGGGGGGTGCCGGCGGCATGGGCATTGATATAACTGATGTCGTCGATCGAGAGGCCTGCATCGCTAAGGGCTCCCCGCATTGCCAGGGCGCCACCGCTCCCTGTTGGATCGGGCTGAGCGGCATGATAGGAATCTGCTGACTGACCCCATCCCAACACCTCTGCGTAGATACGGGCACCGCGTGCCAGTGCGTTTTCCAGGCTTTCGAGAACGAGGATAGCCGTACCCTCACCGATGACGAAACCGTCACGCTCGGCGTCAAAGGGCCGGCTGGCACGGGTCGGTTCATCGTTGCGGGTGGTCGTAGCCCGCAAGGCCTCAAACCCGCCGTAGAAGACATCACTAACCATAGCCTCGACACCGCCAGCCAACATGATGTCGGCCGTGCCCCTGCGGATTTCCTCCAATGCAATGCCGATAGACTGGGTGCCTGCAGCGCAGGCCGTCACAACGGTGTTCAGTGGTCCTCTAAACCCAAAGGCGTTGCTGATGTGGAAAGAAGCAATGTTGGGAAGCCCATTGATGGTTTCCATGGGGCGGCCACGTAATTTCTTTTTCCCTGCCGAGCGTTTGATCGCGGCAACGAATATGTCCATGCCACCTACGCCCGTTCCCATGGTGACGCCGGCTCGATCGCCATCAATATCATCCGGTTTGAGGCCCGCATCTTCCAAAGCTTCATAGGCCGCGACAACGGAGACCTGAGAACAGCGGGCCATCCGCCGCGCTTCCTTGTGGGGAATGCGGATTGACGGGTCGAATTCCTTGATCTCCGCACCAATACGACTTGCGTACGGGCTGACGTCGAATTGGGTCACAGGCCCGATGCCCGATTTTCCCTCGATCAGGGCTTCCCACGTCTCCTGAGCAGTGTTGCCTACTGGAGTAACGGCGCCCATACCGGTAACGACCACCCGTCGACGAGTTTGCTGTTCTTCGGCTGCCAATGCACCAAGGGCAGCCATGATTGCCTCATCGCTTGGAGGCGGCGCCTCGTCGGGCACGGTGCCGTTCATCGACAGCAGTTCATTTGCCAGTGCCTGCCGAACGTTCTCTGGCAATCTCTTCAATACATCGCGTACGCTAGTCATGAATGTCCTTTTCTTTGAACCAACAGCTTGCAGTGTAATAACAATGGCTACTATTCAGATTATTTCGACTCCGGTTGTGTTTCCAGGCCTTCTCTAATCTTGGCAACGACCTCCGCCTGGACCGCGTCGCGCGCAACCTTGATCGCACTGCGCACCGCCCTGGCATTGGACCGGCCATGACCGATGATACAGATATTGTTGAGACCGAGCAGCACACCACCACCGATTTCAGCGTAATCCAGTTTTGCTCCCACTGCTTGCAGCGAGGGCCGCATTAAGAGGGCGCCGACTTTCGAAAGTGATCGACTTGTGATTTCCTCTTTGAGGGTGTCCACAATCAGCGAAGCAACACCCTCGGCCAGCTTGATGATGACGTTTCCCGTGAAGCCATCGGTGACGACGACATCGGCCACGCCCTCGGTAATATCCTTGCCTTCCACATTGCCGATGAAGTTCAGTCCTGGTGTGGCCTTGATCAAATCGAAGGCCTCGATCACCGGCCTATTACCTTTACCTTCTTCCTCGCCAATGGAGACGAGACCAACTCTGGGCTCCGGTATCGCCAGTACGTTTTCGGCGTAAATATCGCCCATTACGGCAAATTGCTGGAGATATTCCGGTCGCCAGTCGGTGTTGGCGCCGATATCAAGCAGGAAGCACTTTCCTGTCCTGGTAGGGAAGATTGTGGCCAGTGCGGGCCGGTGGATTCTTCGTCTTCCGTCGATCTTGATGCGACCGAGCTTGATCAGAGCAATTGCCAGACAGGCGCCAGTGTTGCCACAGGTTACGAACGCATCCGCTTCACCCGATGAGACGAGATCCATGCCAACGTGCATCGACGACTCAGGCTTGCTCCGCAGGACCTTGCTCGGTTTGTCATCCATATCGATCGTTTGACCGGCGTGAACGACAGGCAGGTCGAGGCCGCTGGTGTCATGCCCGGAAAGCTGCTGTCGAATGACCTCTTCTTCGCCTACCAGCACAACTGTGATATCAAATTCTCTGGCAGCTATGACAGCACCTTCAACTGTAACGTCCGGTGCATGATCTCCGCCCATGGCGTCGAGAACGATTTTCATGATTCGATTTCGTAAACCCTCAGTGCCAGCGTGCCAAGTCCGGCCAGGGCGTCCAAAACAGCCCCGATTTTCAGAACGGCTCTCGCAAGCGTTGAAAGCTGCCCCGGCATCGACTGCTTCGTACACTCATGAGTCGCGTCAATACTGCCAACAGGATTTGCCCGCTAAATGTTAGAACACGGTTGATGGCTGTAAGTTGCGTTCTGCAACGGGAAACCAGACCGAAATTTCAGTATCCACGAATCGGTGGACTCTGTCAAAAAAGCGCGTGGTACCCTGTTTGATCCGTTGGTGCGAGAACAACATCTTCCAGCCCGCGACTTTCTTGGGCTGGAAACGTATTATGAAGTAGAGATTGAACGATTATTTTCGTTTGCCAACCTTCGGCGGTGGATCTGCCACAGTCGATTACAAATGGAGTTGCTGATCACCTGGTCAGCAGGAGGTTATTTGATGCAGAAACGACTTTATCGGTCCCGGACGAACCGGGTCGTGTCCGGCGTATGTGGTGGTTTCGGAGACTACTTCAACGTGGATCCCGTGTTGATCCGCGTGATTGTCGCTGCTCTGGGATTAATGTCCTTCGGGACCATCTTGATTCTTTACCTGGCGATGGCGCTGATCGTCCCACTTGAGCCGGCACAGGCACTTTCAGAGCGACCTGAGCAGACAACCATCACTGAGGCCGGGGAAGAATCTGGCTAATTGTTAGTGGCGGAGGGGCAGGTAGACAAGGACCAGGTAGACAAGGAAACAGGGAAACAGGGAAACAGGGAAACAAGGAAACAGGGAAACAAGGAAACAGGGAAACAAGTACACAAGTACACAGGGAAACAAGGAAACAGGGAAACAAGGAAACAAGGAAACAAGTACACAGGGAAACAAGGAAACAAGGAAACAGGGAAGAAGGGAAGAAGGGAAGAAGGGAACAGGAAGGCATGGCGGGCAAGGTGGCAGGTGATCTGTGAGGAAGCAGTCCGAGGGCGGCCAGCGGGTTGAAAGAGGCTTTGAGGATTGGAAGTGTTGGCAATTGGCGCGGCGGTTGATGATCAAGTGCCATAAGATGGCCAGGACACTGCCCCAGATTGAGCGCTTTGACCTGGCGTCGACTATGCCTCACGACCCCTCCCCGGGCCGGGGGGTGGGTCCGGCCGTGCCAGTCTGCATTTTCATCGTTGCTGGTGTGCCAACGATCATGTTGACTTGTCTACTCATCTACTTGCCTACTTGTTTACTTCCTCCTCATAGGCTGTTGACGTTGGCAGCATAAGACGGTACAATGAAGCTGCAAAATCGGCCGGAGGCTTATTTTTCGCGACTGGACGATCTCTATCTCGAATTGCGCTGACGCGAAAAACGAAAAAAACAGAGTTTGAACAGGCAAGATAGCCCGATGTCACATACTCTCGTGAACCTGGCGCGCGACGCGATCCGCTATTACCTCGAAACCGGGAAGCATCTCGCTGTGGGCGACAGGCCAGGCAATGGTCCGGCTGGAGCACTGTTTGTATCGTTGCATGATACGGCGCAGCCTGGAGAAGAACAGGGTGCCCTGCGCGGTTGTCGGGGAAGCCTTCGCCCGGTGGAGGATACCCTGTTTGCCGAGGTTGTGCGACAGGCGGTCTATGCCGCTGCTGACGATCCACGAGTGACAAGCGTGTGTCTGGAGGAGGTTGACGCAATTGAGATCACCGTCTATCTCCTGGGTCCTCGCGTTCTGGTGGAGAACCTGGAAGAACTGGATCCAGCTCGTTACGGAATCCTGGTGGAAGCCGGATATCGCCGTGCGCTGCTGCTGCCGGCGATATCCGGCATCGATACCGTCTCCGATCAAGTGATGCTGACGAAACGAAAGGCGTCGATTGGGCCCGACGAGCCCGCGGAAATCTATCGATTTGAGGCCGAAATCCTGGAGTAGGATTGGCGGCCAGCCCCTCTCATGGGCGAGAGGGGATTTTTTTTGACAATTGATCTGGCGATATGTTATAATGTCATGACATTTGTTCTATCCCTGGAAAATCTCTCCACGATGACTGAAGACCAGATCTATCGCCACAGTAAACTACCTCTTTACCATCAGCTCCATGAGATTCTGCGCGGTGGCATTATGCGCGGCGACTGGTTACCGGGCGAGATGCTTCCTCCTGAATCGCAATTGATCGAGCAGTACCAGATCAGCAGGACAACGGTACGGCAGGTCTTTGATATGCTCGTCAACGAGGGACTGGTCTATCGCCAGAGAGGCCGGGGTACCTTTGTTTCCCAGCCAACCATTGAACAGAGCCAGGTCAGAATCGTCAGTTTCACCGAGGATATGCGCCAACGGGGCCTTGAGCCCGGGACCCAGGTACTGGAAGCCGGTTTGCTGCCGGCGCCCAACGACATTGCCAGGATACTCGGGGTTCCCGCCGGCAGCGAGCTGGCTCACATTCAACGTCTGCGGCTGGCCAATGACGAACCTCTCAGCATGGAAGATGCCTATCTGGTCCACCGATATTGCCCGGGGATCCTGCAACGGGACTATGCCAGCGATTCCCTGCGCCGGACCCTGGAACAGTTCTACGGAGTGCGGCTGGAGCGTGCCACACAGGTTACCAGAGCTGTGCCGGCGTCGAACTCTTTGAGCGAACACCTGGGTGTCAATCCGGGATCGGCAACGCTGTTTCTGGAGCGTGTGTCCTACGACCTGGAGCAACAACCAGTTGAATTTCTGCGGATCTACTATCGCGGCGACCGGTATTCTCTGTATAGCGAACTGCTGGGCTAGATGCCCTGTCAGAAAAGCATGAGGAGCCGGGGGAGCAGGCAAGGAGATACTCACCATATGAAGGATATCAAGGTCTCGTGTGGTATTTGGTTTCTGGGAGCAACCAGTGATCGTTTTGTCAAGCAGGGGTACCGGCCTGACATCGGAATCGAGCAACGCTTTAAGCTGGCGGCTTCAATCGACGGGATTGACGGGTTGGAAATGCACTATCCAACGGAGGTCACTGATGACAGCTACAAGGATCTGAAGATGCTGGCGAATGACCTGGGAATGGAGATTGTGCAGTTCTGTCCCCATCTTTGGGTTGACCCCAAGTTCAAGTATGGCCAGTTTACCAATTCAGATCCCCAGATCAGGCAGGATGCTCTCGATCTGGCCAAACGAACCACCGATATCGCTCAGGTCATGGAAGCGCATATCATGGTCTATTGGCCTGCACAGGATGGCTATGATTATCCCTTTCAGATCGATCATCGCCGCGCACTGGATTGGCTGGTTGAGAATCTGGCCGCCTGGTGCGACCACAATCCCGATCAGAAGATCGTTGTCGAGTACAAGGCATGGGAACCTCGCTCGCGAATCTTGCTGCCGACCATCGGTCATTGCATGACGATCGTGAACGAGATCAACCGGCCCAACTTTGGTGTCAATATCGATATGGGCCATGCCTTCATGATGAAGGAAAACCTGGCGGAATCAATCGCACTTTGCAGCCGCTACGGAAAGCTTTTTCACACCCACTGGAACGACAACTGGAAGCTCTTCGACGACGATCTTATCGTTGGCACCGTCAATCTCTGGGAAACGCTGGAGGCGCTGCTCTGGCTGGATGAATGGGGCTATGACGGTTGGTTTGGACTCGATCTGTTCCCCTACCGGGAGGATCCGGCTGAGGTTGTCTCTGAGACCATCAAGAATCTCAAGTTTGGCTACGAGCTGCTGGACCGGGTACCCCGCGAAGATCTGCTCGAGTGTATGCACACCTACGATGCCATCAGGATCTCCCAATTGATGCGACAGATGCTCGGCGGATAATACCAAGATGTCAGCATGTCAAGATGACATAATGACATCGTGACATGCTGGCATAATGACATGCTGACATAACTATGAAAATCGTAACCCTTGGTGAATTGCTGATCGATATGTTCCCGGCAGAGGTCGGATGTCGACTGGTCGAAGTGTCGGCCTTTCATCCGAAACCGGGGGGTGCTCCCGCCAACGTCGCTGTCGCGGCTCGCCGTCTGGGAGCCACTACGGCGTTCATCGGCAAGGTGGGCGACGACGCCTTCGGCCGTTTTCTGATCGATGTACTGAGGCAGCAAGGGGTCGAAACACGGGGAATGCGAATCGACGAGGAAGCGCGCACCACCATGGCCGTGATCGCCATGCCCGACGAAAACAGCGCGGAGTTCGTATTTTACCGCAATCCGGGCGCCGATCAGCGGCTTCGGCCCGACGAACTGGATCGGGACCTGTTGGCCTCGGCAAAAGCCCTGCACTTTGGCTCCCTAAGCCTGACACACGAGCCAAGCCGTGCAGCGACCCACGAGGCGGTAACGGTCGCTCGCCAGGCAGGCGCCCTGGTTTCCTATGATGTGAACTACCGGCCAAGCCTGTGGGAGTCACCCGAAAAGGCCGTCGCCCAGGCTGCAAAGATGGTACCGCGGGTGGACCTGCTAAAAGCCAATGAGACAGAGCTGGGCTTGCTGACCGACGGCCGGTGGTCGATGGTCGATGGTCGATGGTCAATTCAGGAGGCGGCAAAAACCCTCCTGGAGCGGGGCCCCTCGTTGGTGGTGGTGACACTGGGACCAGGTGGAAGCTACGTGCAAACCGCTCAGGGGGGCAGGTTCATCCCCGCCTTCCCGGTGGATACTGTGGATGCCGTTGGCTGTGGCGATGCATTCATAGCCGGTGTGCTGGTTCAGCTGACTGCCGGCGCAGACTGGCAGCAGCACCTGGAGTTGGATCAGCTGGAGTCGATTCTGAGATATGCCAGTGCGGTTGGCGCACTTACGGCAACCAAACAAGGAGTGATCCCGGCGCTGCCAACGGCCAGGCAAGTGGAAGTGTTTCTGGCCGACAGGTTGAACCAGGGGCTTTGATGGCAAGTTGTTTCATGCAACAATGATCGATGAGGAATTCTATGACTATTTCGACTTTGCAGGTCAATGACCGCCAGCGACTGAATGAACTGGCGAACAAGTTCCGCTGCACTGTGCTGGATATCACGACCCATGCAGGCTCGGGCCATCCATCCAGTTCCTTCTCCTCGGTGGAGATCTTGACAGTGCTCTATTTCGGAGGAGTGCTACGTTATCGGGCGGATGAACCCGATTGGCCCAATAGAGATCGTTTCATCTTGAGCAAGGGGCACGCCGCTCCTCTCTTTTACACCGTTCTGGCCGAAGCTGGTTATTTCGATAAACAGCTTCTCGGGACCCTTCGAACGATTGGCAGCCCTGTCGAAGGGCATCCGGTCCAGGGCAAACTTCCCGGAATCGAGAATACCAGCGGTTCCCTGGGCAAGGGAATCTCGGTTGGCATCGGGCACGCCCTCGGCGCACGGATGAACGATCTTGGGTACCGCGTCTATGTGCTTTTGGGCGACGGGGAGTGCGAGGAAGGCCAGATCTGGGAAGGTGCCATGGCGGCTGCTCATTTCAAGAACGACAATCTGGTGGCCATCGTGGATTACAACAAGTACCAGGAGACAGGCCCCATCAGCCGGGAGATGGCACTGGAGCCGTTTGCGGACAAATGGCGTTCCTTCGGCTGGTATGCCATCGAGGCGGATGGACATGATGTCGATGAACTGAGCCAGGCCTTTCGAGATGCCGGGAATGTCAAGGGAAAGCCATCGGTGATCATTGCTCACACGGTTAAAGGCAAGGGAGTCTCCTTTGTCGAGGCAGATTTCACCTATCATGGCCGGGCATTGACTGAGGATGAAGCAGTAGGAGCGCGGGAGGAACTAGAATGTCGTTAGGCGAGCGAGCAGGATTGAAGCCTGCCAAGAGAATGCGAGAGGTCTTCGGCGATGCAATGCTGGATCTGGTAGAATCCAATCCGAAGATCGTTGTCCTGGATGGCGATCTTTCCAATACGACCAAAACCCTGGCAGTGCGCGAGGCTTTCCCGGAGCGGTTCTACAACATCGGGCTGGCAGAGAGCAACATGGTAAGCATCGGCGCCGGGCTTGCCGACTGCGGATTTTTGCCCTTTATTACCAGCATGTCCTCATTTTTGCTCTGCAATGCCTACGACCAACTGCGTCTGAATATCGCAATTTCCAGCGTCAATGCCAAGGTTGTGGGCAGCCATGGCGGCATTACACTGGGCAAGGATGGGGCCACGGCGATGGCCATCGAGGATCTGGCCCTGGTGGGCGGCCTGCCCACTTTCACCATCCTCGTACCCGGTGATCCCGCCTCCATGCATGCTGCAGTCAAAGCCATGGCAGAGTGGGATGGGCCGGTCTATCTCCGTTCGAGCCGGGTCGCCATGCCCCACATCTATCCCATGGATGCCTGTCCCTTCGAGATTGGTAAGGCCAACCTGGTTCGAGAGGGCGGCGATGTTACTATCATCGGTTGTGGTATGATGGTTGCCGCAGGACTGGACGCTGCTGCCGTTCTTGCCGAAGAGGGTATCGAGGCCCGTGTGCTGGACATGCATACCTTGCGACCGATGGATGTGGATGCCATCGTCGCAGCCGCTCAGGACACAGGTGCCATCGTAACCGCTGAAGAGCATTTATTACACGGCGGCTTCGGAAGCAACATTGCCCGTATCGTGGCTGAAAACCATCCGGTACCCATGCGTTTCATCGGCCTGGCGGATACCTATACAGACTCAGGTGATCCTGACCTGCTATTGGCCAAATATGGCATGAGCGCGGATGATATTGTAGTCGCGGCCCGGGAGGCTGTGGCGGCAAAGTGATGTCATCTTGTCAAGATATCACAATGTCATAATGACATAACATCGAGGTTTGTACATGCTATCAACATGGTTGAAACAACGCCAGGCGGACGGTACGCCGATCCGCATCGGTGCCACAGGCGCCGGCTGGATGGGAAGTGGTTTCGTTGCCCAGGTAAGACACGTTCCAGGTATGGAGGTATCGATACTGGCTGATGCGGACGTGGGCGCGGCGCGGCGGGCTTTTTTGAATAGTGGCATCGCCGGGGATGCCGTTGTCGAGTGCCACAACCCCGAACAGGCCATGGACGCTATCCGCGCCGGCAAAAGAGTCGTTACCGGCGACTACACCCTGGCCGCCAGGGTAGACGCGATAGACATCGTAACCGATGTGACTCCCTCGCCAGCCTCCGGCGCGGAGACGGCTTACGCCGGGATTCAACATGGCAAGGATGTCGTGCTCGTCAATATCGAAGCCGATGTGACCGTAGGACGGGCACTGAAGCAACTGGCCGCTGAGGCAGGCGTGCTCTACAGCGTCTCTTCCGGAGACGAGCCGGGCTGCCTGATGGAACTCTGGGAGTTCGTGCATTTACTGAATTTCGAGCCCGTTGTGATTGGCAAGGGGAAGAACAATCCCCTGGACCCCAGTGCTACCCCGGACACGGTTGCCGAGGCGGCCCGTCGAGCCAACAAGGACGCCTACCAGACCGCCTCCTACGTGGATGGCACGAAGACCATGTTTGAGATGAGCTGTGCGGCCAATGCCACCGGGTGTTTGCCCATGCAACGGGGCATGATCGGTCCCGAAGCCACCCTGGAAACGGTGACCGATCTCTTCATGCTGGAAGAGGATGGCGGTATTGCACGCTTTCCCGGCGCAGTCGATTTCGTGCAGGGCAAATCGATGGCGGGTGGCGTCTTCGTGACCTGCCGGGTGGATGATGCGCGCATCGCCGATGATCTGAAGTATCTTAAGGTGGGCAATGGGAAATATTCGACCTTTTTCCGCCCCTTCCATCTCTGGTTCATCGAAGCACCAATCTCTTTCGCCAGAGCATATCTGGATCGCCAGGTGACACTGGTGCCTCTGGATCAACCTGTCGCGGAAAACATGACCGTTGCCAAGCGTGATCTGAGCGCCGGCGAGACCATGGATGACTTCGGCGGCTACCTGTTTCGCGGCGTGATGGATCGGGCTGACGCAGCGCTCGAGTTGAATGCCTTGCCGGCCGGCCTGGCACCCGGCGCCACCATGCTCAACGCTGTGGCTCAAGATCAGATCGTCACCTGGGACGATGTACAGCTTGACGAGAATAGCACGCTGGTCAAGCTGCGGCGGATTCAGGACGGGACTTGCGTATGACCTTAACTGCCGAAAAAAAGCACGATCTTTTGAGACAGATGTATACGATTCGCGCCTTTGAAGAGATGGCTGAACAACTGTACACGATGGGAAAGATCCACGGTACCATGCATCTTTCCATCGGTATGGAAGCATCGGCGGTTGGCGCTGTTGCCGCGTTACAGGATGATGACTTTATTTTGAGCACCCACCGGGGCCACGGTCACTGTATCGCCAAAAACGCCGACCTGAATCTCATGATGGCGGAGTTCATGGGCAAAGAAACGGGCTACTGCCGTGGCCGCGGCGGCTCGATGCACATCGCCGACGTCGATGGCGGCAATCTGGGCGCCAACGGCGTTGTTGGCGGGGGCATCCCCATTGCCGTTGGGGTGGGCTTGAGCCAGAAAATGCAAAAAACCGGCAGGATTTGCCTCAGCTTTTTCGGCGACGGTGCGGCCAACCTCGGCCCCTTTCACGAGGCGCTCAATATGGCCGCCATCTGGACGTTGCCGGTGGTCTTTGTCTGCGAAAACAACCAGTATGCCATGTCCTATTCGGCCAAAAAAGCTTTTGCCATTGATAAGATATCCGATCGCGCTGCGGCCTACGGCATGCCTGGCGAAACGGTCGATGGCAACGACCTGATGGCCGTCTATACAGCCGTGCGTCGGGCCGTTGACCGGGCTCGTGACGGGGGTGGGCCATCGTTGATTGAATCCAGTACCTATCGATGGCGCGGCCATTCCAAGAGCGACGCCAATCGTTATCGAAGCAAAGCGGAGATCGAGGAATGGCGGGCCAAAGACCCGATAGCGCGCTTTCGACAGCAGTTGATCGATGCAGGTGAACTGGACGACCAGGGGGCCGACGCGATCATGCAGGCAGCTTCTGGCGCGATCGACACAGCCGTCGAATTCGCGGACTCCAGCCCGGAACCGGACCTCGCGACCATCGAGGATGGCGTGTATGCCTAGAGAACTGACCTACCTGGAAGCGGTGCGCGAAGCTCTGCAGCAGGAGATGCGCAGGGATGAAAGAGTCTTCGTCATCGGCGAGGATGTGGGTGTCTACGGCGGCGCCTTCGGTGTGACCCGCGGCATGGTTGAGGAGTTCGGCGAGGAACGGATCATCGACACGCCGATCAGCGAGCTGGGCATCGCCGGCGCGATCACAGGTGCAGCGCTGACCGGAATGCGTCCTGTCGGCGAGATCATGTTCATGGATTTCACCACCCTGGCGGCTGAGCAGTTGGTCAATCAGGCTGCCAAGATCCGTTTCATGTTCGGCGGCAACGCCACTGTTCCCTTCGTCCTGCGAACGCCTGCGGGATCGGGCACCGGTGCAGCCGCCCAACATTCCCAGAGTCTGGAGAACTGGTTCGTGCATGTGCCTGGTTTGAAGGTAGTCATGCCCAGCACGCCATATGATGCCAAGGGTCTGCTGGTGGCTTCCATTCGGGACGATAATCCGGTCATGTTTATCGAAAACAAGCTGCTTTATAAGTCCAGAGGGCCTGTACCGGAGGAGATCTACACCCTGCCGCTCAGCGTATCGGAGGTGAAGAGAGAAGGCCGCGATGTGACAATAGTGGCGACTGCGATCATGGTACAGCGTGCCCTGGAGGCTGCCCGGCAGTTGGCTGAGATGGGCATCGAGGTTGAGGTTGTCGATCCGCGCACATTGAAGCCTCTGGATCGGCAGCCAATCATCGCTTCGGTCATCAAGACCGGCCGCGTATTGATTGTGCATGAGGCCTGCAAGACAGGTGGCTTTGGTGGTGAATTGGCCGCGGTGATCGCCGGGAGTGAAGCCTTCGATTTTCTCGATGCTCCCATCATCCGGCTGGCGGGCCGGGACATGCCAATTCCCTACAACCGCACTTTGGAGTACCATACAGTGCCTCAGGTCGACGATATTGTCCAGGCGGCCCGGAAGCTGGCCGAAGGCAGCGTATGATGCTTCGCTATCACGGTCTCTGGATGGCCCGTTTCAGGCGCGAATGGTGCGCAGGAGGTATGGTGTGGCAACCTCTGTAATCATGCCCAAGCTGGAGATGTCCCAGGAGACGGCAACCGTTATCGAATGGTTGGTCGAGGAGGGACAGGCGGTTGACAAGGGTGCGGCACTTCTGGAGGTCGAGACCGACAAGATCACGGTCGAGGTCGAGTCGCCCGCGTCGGGACTGCTGGCAGGCATTTGCGTGCAATCGGGGGAGGTCGTTCCCGTCACGTCGGTCATCGCCTACATTCTCGAGCCCGGTGAGCAACTGCCCACGGCCAACGAGGGGCCGATGGGGTCACCTGCTGCGGAACGAAACATCAATGTAACCCCCGTGGCCGCGCGACTGGCCGAAGCACAGGGCGTTGACATGGCCGCTGTAACAGGCACCGGGGCAGGTGGGCGAATCACGAAAGCGGACGTCGAATCCGCCGTGGCTCGTGCTCAGCCATCCGGCACCGGGGTAACGGAAGAACCCAGGCCACGGGCCACGCCGGCAGCCCGGCGGACCGCTCGGGAGACCGGCGTCAACCTGGCAGGCGTTGGTGGTACGGGACCACGCGACCGGATCCAGGTTTCCGATGTCGCGGCAGTTGCAGCCATGGCCGGCCGGCCGCCAATCGACAGGCAGCCAGCCAGCGTGGTTCCGCTGGAGGGGATGCGTCTCAGGATTGCTCAGCGCCTGACCGAGAGCTATCAGAACACCCCCCATGTCACGTTTACGGTCGACGTGGATATGACTGCCGCGTTGATGGCACGCCAATCCTTGAACCGGCGGGCTGAGGTGCAGGAACGCCCCCGTATCTCAGTGACCGCATTACTGGTCCAGGTCTGCGCCTGGGCGCTGAAGCGACATCCCCGGCTCAATGCATCGCTCCAGGGCCAGGAGATACATCTCCACTCGAAGGTGAACGTCGGTGTGGCAGTTGCACTCGACGAGGGCCTGATCGTACCCGTGATCCAGCAGGCGGATCAGCTGTCGGTGAGCGAGATTTCCCTGAAGCTGGCCGACCTGACGGAACGCGCCCGCTCGGGCCAACTCCTCCCCGATGATGTCGCCGCAGGTACCTTCACCATCAGCAACCTGGGCATGTTTCGAATCGATCACTTCACGGCAATTATCAACCCTCCCCAGTGCGCCATATTGGCTGTGGGTCGGATTTCCAAGCGGCCGGTCGTCGAAGAAGGGCAGGGCGACGATCAATTGGTGATTCGACCGGTGATGACGATGACCCTTTCGGTCGATCATCGACTGGTGGACGGCGCGGCGGCGGCTCGATTCCTGACCGATCTTGTCGACGCGTTGGAGGCTCCGGTTCTGATGCTGTGAAGCAGTGTTATCAGGTTTTCGGTGGGCCGTGACCAATTCCCTGCATAGAGCCTATTTCTGCGGCATCTGCCCGTACCGGATGCTTCGCAAAGGATGCCGCGCTCCGCAGTCAAATTGGCTGCCGCCGGCCTTTGCGTATTACGCTCCACGGACGGCCTGCGCCACGCGTGGCATTGGCAATTGACCATTGACGAATTGACTATTGAATCCTTTAGCTACGGAGGTAAGCTATGCGAATCGGCGTATTCACCGCCCTATGGGGCAATCTTTCCTTTGAGCAAGCCATCGACATGGCGGTGGCATCGGGTGTTTCGGCAGTTGAAATCGGTGCCGGTGGCTATCCGGGCGTTCCCCATTGCCCGGTGGATGCGCTTCTGGAAAGCGAGACAGCTCGATCTGAGTACCTGGGCGCAATTCACTCGCGCGGCTTGATTCTCAGCGCTTTGAGCATCCACAACAACCCGGTCCATCCTGATCCGGCGGTTGCAGCCGAGGCGGACGAGACGTTCAAGAAGGCTGTGCGTCTGGCACAGTTATTGGAAGTGCCGGTGCTAAACACCTTTTCGGGCCTGCCTGCCGGCTCGCCTGACGACAAGATGCCTAACTGGGTGACCTGTCCATGGCCGCCCCATTTTCTGGAGATTCTCGATTACCAGTGGAATGACGTGACTATTCCCTATTGGCAAGGCGCCGCCAAATACGCCGAGGATTTCGGAATCAAGGTGGCTTTCGAGATGCATCCCGGCATGCTGGTTTACAATGTGGAGACCTTGCTGAAGCTGCGCGATGCGGCAGGCCCCGTGCTCGGCTGCAATTTCGATCCCAGCCATCTCTGGTGGAACGGAGTCGACCCGGTGGCGGCCATTCGCAAGCTGGGCGATGCCATCTTCCACGTCCACGGCAAGGATGTCTACGTCGACAACATCAATATCGCGGTCAATGGTTGTAACGACAACAAACCGTACGATCAGATCCTGGACCGGGCCTGGACCTTTCGCAGCATCGGCTATGGACATGGTGCCGACGCCTGGAAGGATATTGTCAGCGCGTTGCGGCTGGTGGGCTATGACTATGTCATTTCCATCGAGCACGAGGATGCCTTGATGTCGCAGGCAGAGGGTCTGGGCAAGGGCATTGCCCTGCTGCAGGAAGCCTGTGTATTCGAAGAGGCGGGCGAGATGTTCTGGGCCTGACGCAGGCCGCCCAGGGGTCGCGAGCCGCTTGACAATCTGGCAGCATCAGCGGTCTCTCTTCAGACGCCATCAAGGGCTGAGCGGTTATCTGAACGCATGGTCAAAGGTCGCTCACCCCAGGTTTCCGGCATGCCCATTTTTCAGATGAGCGATGGGATCAATGGTCGAGTTGAAAAACCCTTGACAGGTTGGTTTCAGGGTGTTATAATCGGCGCATACGAGCGATATACAGGTTGCATATCAGGGCGGTGTCGCCCACCAGGACTTCAAACATTGAGCGTTCAGCCTGACCCCACCTTCGCCTCTTCCACGGAAAACACCGCCGACTCATCTCTTCTTCTCCGTGATCTGGCCTATCAGCATATCAAGGATGCGATTCAACAATCCGATGTTCAACCGGGTGAGCCCATTTCCGAGACGCGCCTGTCGAGCGAGCTGGGCATCAGCCGGACGCCGGTGCGTGAGGCGCTTCAGATCCTGGCCCAGGAGGGATTGATTCAGATCATCCCTGGACGGGCGATCACTGTGGCAGCACCCTCACTGCGAGATGTCCAGGATGCGATCCACGTGCGTTTTCTTCTGGAGCCTGAACTGGCTCGTCTCGCTGCCAGGAATATCAGCGAGGAACAGCTTCAGACGCTGGCAGCAGCGCAACAGGAACTGGAACGGGCGGTTGCCGAACAAAATCGGGTAACCTGGACCAGGGTGGACAATGTCTGGCACGAGACGATATCTGCTGCGTGCCCCAATAAACTGTTGGGAGACCTGGCGTTACAGATCCGCAACCGGGTCTCTTTTTTGTCGATAGATGCCCAGGGAAACTGGGACCGACTCGCGAGTTGCACCGCTGAACATCGCGAGATTGTCGAGATGATCGCTGCAGGCGATTCCGAAGGCGCTGAGGAGGCTGCCAGCGCCCACCTCGGCAATTACCGGGAAAACATCTTCCAGAGATTGAGCCATCACTGAGCCCCCAATTGTCAATGTCAGAGGAAGATGCGACCATTGCCGACCAGGGTCTCATAGCCACCAACGAGGTTTCTCGGGCAGGAATAGGTAGGAAGCCCATTGGTTACTCACTGTCAGTAAAACCTGCCAACGTGATTGCTGAGTGCCACCAGTGCCCGACAGGTTTTTTGGTCAGCGCACAGCAAACCGGTCAAAGGAGGTGCCCAATAATTCAGATCAACCAGCTAAGTGAATTTCGACCATCGATCAATTTTGCGAAACACTCTCACACGAGGAGGAGTCAAATACGATGCGTAAGCACCTGTTACCCCTGTCACTGATCATGATTCTTGCTATGCTGTTTTCGGCCTGTGTGCCAGCAGCCCCTGCCCAGCCAGTCGCCGAAGCGCCGGCGGAAGAGGCCCCTGCAGTTGAGGAAGGCCCGGCGGTCGATGAGCTCAACATTCTCTGGGCCCAGTGGGACCCTGCCGACTATCTACAGCAGACAGCCGATCTGTACGAGGAAGAGACCGGCATCAAGGTCAATGTCGTTCAGGAACCCTGGCCTTCGTTCTATGACCTGTTTGCCGCCGAAGTGGCTGCGGGCGGCGATACCTGGGACATGGTGGTTGGCGACAGCCAGTGGATAGGCCAGATGACCAGCGAGGGCCACTATATGGATTTGACCGATTTCCTGAACGAAACCGGCCTGGCGGATAGCGTCGTGCCGGCCACCCTGACCTACTACGGCGAGTACCCCGCAGGCTCCGGCAGCTACTGGGCCTATCCCACCGAGGGTGACGCCGATGGGTGGGGCTATCGCAAAGACTTGTTCGAAGACCCCGACGAAATGGCTGCCTTCGAGGCGGAGTATGGCTATCCCCTGGACGTTCCTGAGACCTATGAGCAGTTCATGGACATTGCCAAGTTCTTCACCCGCCCCAGCGAAGGTCTCTATGGCGTCGGTATCTACACCAAGAAAGCCTACGATGCGATTACCATGGGCGTGGAAAACACGATGTTCCCCTGGGGCGCCGATTGGAAGGACGAAAACAACAACGTGCTGGGCGTCGTGAACTCGCCGGAAGCTGTCGCAGCGCTGGAGTACTACAAGGAGCTGTACGACTGCTGCCAGGGACCTGGGCTGAGTGATGCCTTCTTCACCGAGGTCAACGACGCGATGATCAATGGATCCATCGCCATGGCCATGAATTACTTTGCTTTCTTCCCGGCGCTGGTCAACTCGGGCACCAACCCCGACTACTACGACAAGATAGGCTTCTTCGCCAATCCCAAGGGACCAGACGGACACGGTGGCGCTGCCCTGGGTGGACAGGGTCTGAGCGTTGTCTCCCACGTCAGCCCGGAACGCCAGCAGGCTGCTCTGGACTTCATCGAGTGGTTTGGCCAGGACGATATCCAGGCCAAGTGGGCTGAGTTCGGTGGCTACACTACCAACTCGAAGGTGTTCGAATCTGAGGAGTTCCTGAATGCCACGCCCTACAACCGGGCATTTGCGGACACCATGACCTTTGTCAAGGACTTCTGGAACATCCCGATCTTCGGACAGCTCCTGGAGATCACCCAGCGTGAGTTTGGCAAGTATATCATCGAGGGTGAAGGTACAGCTCAGGAGGCCATGGATACCATCGCAGAGGAGCACGACAAGATCCTGCGCGATGCCGGCTATATCACCGAATAGCGGCTGAAGGTTTCCCACACAAAGGCTGGCCCAGTCGCTTGGGCCGGGCCAGCCTTCTGGCCGACATTTCATACTCCCCGACAAGGAACCTCAATCATGAGCGTAGCCCAAACGCAAACCGGCACGCCCCAGGTGCAACAGGAACGGCGGCGACGAGGTCTCAGCGACCGGGCCATCATCAGCCTGTTTATCTGGCCGACTTTGATCCTGCTGATTGCGTGGAACGTTTTCCCTCTCTTTTACAGTCTGTTTCTCTCTTTTACCGATTATTCCGCCATCTCACGCCAGGCGCCAACCTGGGTCGGCGTACAGAACTACATCGATATTCTCTCCAGCGACCGGCTTTGGGGTTATTTCTCCACCACTGGACGCTATACCGTTGTGGCTGTCGGTTTTGAGACCATTCTCGGCTTCACGCTGGCCATGCTGATCAAGGAAAAATTCAGGGGGAGCGGTCTGATCACTACCCTTATCCTGATTCCGATGATGCTTTCACCCGTGGTGGTGGGGCTGTTCTGGAAGCTGATGTACAATCCAACCTTTGGCTATTTCAACTACCTGCTTGGCTTCACAGACCCCACCAGGGCTCCAGACATGCTGGCGGGTCGGTTTGCCAATCAGCCAGTGCCCGACCTGGCCTTATGGTCAGTGGTGCTGGTGGATATCTGGATGTGGACGCCATTTCTCATGCTGCTGTCGCTGTCGGGGCTAAAGGCGATTCCGGAATACCTCTACGAAGCTGCTGTGATCGACCGGGCCAGCTCGTGGTTCCAATTTTGGCGCATAACACTTCCCCAGGTAATGCCGCTGTTGCTTATCGGTGTCCTATTCCGTACCATCGACGCCCTCAAGTCCTTTGATCTGGTCATGGGCATGACCAGCGGCGGACCTGGGGATCAAACTGAGTTGATTGCCGTCAATCTCTATCGCCAGGCGTTTCTCGGCCAGTTCCGGACCGGTGATGCCAGTGCTTTGGCCTATATCATCCTGATTATCATCATTTCCGTCAGCAATCTATTGATCCGGGCGATCAACCAGGGCAACACAGAGGGTTAAGGCCATGTCAGATTTTTATGAAAGCGGACCGGATTACGAGGTTACAGAGTCAATTCGGGTGGACAAGGTCAGTCCAAGCGCGCGCCGGCGAGGTCGTCTGCGAGCTCTGATTGTGCTGATTATCGCCATCATCATGTTGATCCCAATTTTTGTCATGATGATGACCGCCTTCAAGACCCGGGCCGAGGTCGTTTCAGTGCCGCCCAAGGTCTTCTTCGAGCCATCGCTGGAGGGCTTTGTCTTCCTGTTGACAGAGCGGGCGGTGGTCCCGCCAAATCGCATCGAGGAGTTTGAGCGCGCGGCAGCAGAGGGTAACCTGACCATGTTCGAGCAGGTTGCCTTCGACAGCGGCCAGGAGATCACTGGGCCGAGCGACTATATCAGGCGTCTGATGAACTCGGTGATCATTGCCGGGTTATCGACTTTGATATCGGTGGTATTGGGGTTTTTCGCAGCCTACGCGTTCAGCCGGTTCACCATACCTGGAGAGAACGATATTCTTTTCTTCATCCTGAGTACCCGTATGCTGCCGGCCGTGGTGGTCACGATTCCCTTGTTTCTGATGTACCGGCAGCTTGGCCTGCACGATACTCACATCGGTATGATCCTGCTTTACACGGTTTTCAACCTGTCCTTCTCGGTCTGGCTGCTGAAAGGTTTTATCGACGAGATTCCCAGGGAATATGAGGAGGCAGCTTTGGTGGATGGCTATACCAGGATGCAGACCGTGTTCAAGATCGTTTTGCCCCAGGCCATGACCGGCATCGCAGCCACCACCGTTTTCTGTCTGATCTTTGCCTGGAACGAGTATGCCTTCGCCCTGATGCTCACCAGCAACACCGCTCGCACGGCGCCACCGAGTATCGCGACCATGTTGGGTCGCGGCGGCATCGAGTGGTCTGCCATCGCGGCCGGCAGCCTTGGCTTTTTGATCCCTGTGGTCATTGTCGTTTTTCTGCTTCGCGACTACCTGGTGCGCGGAGTTACCTTCGGCGCCGTACGCAAATGACGGGCTGGGTTGCTCATATCATCCAGGAAATGAACCAATGGCAACAATAGAACTTCAAGATGTAGAGAAGAAATTCGGCGACAATCACGCCGTGAAACCGATGAACCTGACCATCAATGATGGCGAGTTTGTTGTGCTACTGGGCCCTTCGGGCTGCGGAAAGACTACCACGCTTCGTATGATCTCAGGGCTGGAGGCGGTCACCGGCGGCACGATTCTGCTGGACGACGAAAACGTGACGTGGCATCACCCCAGCGACCGGGACATGGCTTTCGTCTTCCAGCTTTACGGCCTGTATCCCCACATGACCGCACGCGAGAACATTGCGTTCCCGTTGAAAGCCGAGCGCCTGCCCCGAGACGAAATCGAGAAGCGCGTCTCTGAGGTTGTTGATCTCCTGCATATTGAACACCTGCTTCGGATGAAGCCTGGCAAGCTGAGTGGCGGCGACCAGCAGCGTGTCGCCCTGGCTCGCGCGCTGGTGCGCCGCCCGGCGGCTTTTCTGATGGATGAGCCGCTGGGTGCCCTCGATGCGGATTTCCGGGAGAGCATGCGCGCCGAGATCAAACAGCTTCACATCGACCAGAACGCCACCACAGTTTATGTTACCCACGATCAGATCGAGGCGATGGCCATGGGCGATCGCATCGTCGTCATGTCCGACGCCGAGATTCAGCAGGTCGGGACTCCGGCAGAGGTTTATTTCGATCCCTCAAGCCTGTTCGTCGCCCGTTTCATCGGCAGCCCCGGTATGAATCTGGTGACCGGACACTTCGCCGAAGGCGTTGTCGATCTGGGCAACCACAATCGTTTTTCCGTGCCTGCCGGGTGGCACCGTGATCTGGTGCGCGAGTTGGGAGGTGAAGGAAATGTCATCCTGGGTTTCCGTCCGGAAGCTGCGATCATTTCCGACGACGGGTCGTTGGTCGGCGATGTATACGCCAGCGACCTGATGGGCGCATTCACCATGCTGCATGTCAACATGAACGAGGAAGACATCGTTCACCTGAGGTCAGATCGCTCCAGGTTGTTCCCTACCGGTACGACGGTACGGTACGATGTGGATCCAGGGATGGTGCGTTTCTTTAACCCTGACACCGAAGAAGCGATCGTTCGGAGGTAGGGCCATGACCAATGTCAAGCTGCAAAACATGGTAAAAACGTTCTCCCGTGTGACTGCCTTGAACGATGTTTCCTTCGACGTCAGGGACGGTGAGTTTTTTGTACTGCTCGGCCCGACTGGCGCCGGCAAGACCACCACGCTTCGGGTGATTGCCGGGTTGGAGGACCTGGATTCGGGCGACATCTTTTTCGACGGTGAGTCGATCGCCGGGTATACCCCTGCGGATCGCGATGTTGCTTTTGTGTTTCAGCAGTACTCACTCTATCCAACGATGACGGTCTACGATAACCTGGCGTTTCCACTGAAGGCACCTGTTCGAAAGTTTAGCAAGCAGGAAATTTATCAGCGGGTTACCGATGTGGCCGAGATGTTGCGAATCTCCCACCTGCTGGACCGAAAAACGGCCAAGCTCTCCGGTGGTGAAATGCAGCGAGTGTCCATCGGGCGGGCTATCGTACGTCAACCGCGGATTTTCCTGATGGACGAGCCCCTTTCCAATCTGGACGCCAAACTACGCGAGGCGCTGCGTGTCGAGCTTCAACACCTGCAGAAGACCCAGAACAGCACGACTCTGTTTGTAACCCATGACCAGATCGAAGCGCTGACGATGGCCGATCGCATCGGAGTTCTAAACCTGGGCGAATTGGTCCAGGTCGGATCACCTGAGGACATTTACGACCGGCCGGCGACTACTTTCGTGGCACAACTGGTGGGCACTCCCCGGATCAATCTCGTGAGCGCAACGCGCAGCAATGGCAGGTTGCAGGTGAAGGACTCTGATCTGGACCTGGCCGTGCCACCATTGGATCTCCCGCAGGAATTCCTGCTGGGTGTGCGGCCTGAGGATGTCAAGATTGCTCCAGCAGCCAAGTTTACGGGCGAGATTGTGCTTTCCGAACCCTTGGGTGTGGAGACCATTCTGCACATACGTACCGGTGAAATGACTATTCTGAGCCTGATTCCCGGTATCACCGATGCAAGAATCGGTGACCAGGTCCGCTTCGACTTTGCCAGGGAACGCCTGCATTTCTTTGACGAAGAGGGCAAACGGATTCAGTAACGGGGCAAAGGAGAACCACTATGAGATTCGGTGTAAATACCTGGGTTTGGACGTCACCGCTCACGACGGCTGAGTTGGAAAGGCTGGCGCCGCACGTCGCCGGGATGGGTTTCGATTGGATCGAGGCACCGCTCGAAACCGTGGGAGACCTGGACTACGTGCGGGGTGCTGAGATCATCCGCGAGAATGGCCTGGGCGTAAGCACCTGTGCTGCCATGGGCCCTGATCGTGATCTGATTCATCCCGACCCTGCGGTTCGCGATAATGGCATGAACTACGTCCGGGCGTGCATCGAAGCGACGCAAGTCCTGGGTGCCACTAACCTGGTAGGGCCGCTCTATTCGGCCGTTGGTCGCACCTGGGAGATGACTGCCGGGGAACGGGCACGGGATACCGACCTGTTGGTCGAAAATCTCAAGTCGTTGGCAGCATACGCCGCCGATCACGGCGTCGTTCTGTGCCTGGAACCACTGAATCGCTTCGAGACCAGCTTCATCAATCTGGCCGATCAGGCCATAGCAGTGGTTGATCGTGTGGATAGTCCAGCCTGTCAGATATTGCTGGATACCTTTCACATGAACATCGAGGAGAAATCTCCAGGCGATGCCATTCGAGCTACCGGGACGCGTTTGAAACATCTACATGCCTGCGGCAACGATCGCGGCTCTCCAGGCAGCGGCAATATCGACTGGGTGGATATTGCCCAGGCGCTGGAAGAGATCGATTTTGAAGGTCCGGTGGTGATCGAGTCATTTACGGCCAAGGTCAAGAGTATTGCCCGGGCTGCCGCGATCTGGCGTTCACTGGCGCCCACGCAGGATGCGCTGGCCCAGGATGGACTGGTGTTTTTGAAGGAACTGTTTTCGTGAGCAACCATGGGGCGTGACGCCTGAAACGTGTTGCGAACCTCTACGATAAAATACTTTGCAAGGAGCAACTATCATGGGACGACCGGTTACACTATTCACCGGCCAGTGGGCAGATCTAACCTTTGATACGATCTGCGAGAAGGCCAAATCCTTTGGCTACGATGGCGTCGAGATCGCATGCTGGGGCGACCACTTCGAGGTCGACAAAGCGCTGGAAGATGACGCCTACCTGCAATCGCGCCGGGATATTCTTGACAAGCATGGCTTGCAGTGTTTTGCCATCAGCAATCACCTCGCCGGCCAGGCGGTGTGCGATCGAATAGATGAACGCCATGAGAGTATTCTGCCACCGCGGATATGGGGCGACGGCTCGCAAGATGGCGTGCGCTCCCGCGCCGCCGAAGAGATGAAGAATACTGCCCGCGCCGCGGCAAAGTTTGGCGTGGACGTGGTGCCAGGCTTCACCGGGTCACCCATCTGGCACATGGTTTATTCCTTCCCTCCCAATCCCCCCGATTTTCTGGAGAAGGGCCTGACTCTCTTCGCCGAGCTGTGGACACCCATCCTGGATGTGTTCAAGGAGCAGGGTGTGAAGTTTGCCCTCGAGGTACATCCAACCGAGATTGCCTTCGACATCGCCAGCGCCGAGAGCGCCATCGAGGCCCTCGATGGACACAGTGCGTTTGGCTTCAACTACGACCCGAGCCACTTCGGCTATCAAGGCGTGGATTATGTTGGATTCATTCGCAAGTTTGCCTCCCGCGTCTTCCACGTGCACATGAAGGACGTGTACTGGTCTTCGGGTCCCATGGAAGCTGGCGTTTTTGGTGGCCACCTCAACTTCGGTGACCCGAGGCGCTTCTGGGACTTCCGCTCCGTCGGTCGGGGCTCGATCGTTTTCGAGGATGTCATTCGCGCCTTGAACGATATTGGCTACGATGGACCTCTCTCGGTGGAATGGGAGGATGCCAGGATGGACCGCGAGCATGGCGCCACCGAGTCGGCCGCCTTCGTGCGCAATCTGGACTTTGAACCGGCGGCTGTGGCGTTCGATGCTGCTTTTGCATCCGACTCTGAGTCTGACCTGATCAGCCCGCAGGAATACGTGGAACGACGATAAGCAAGGAGACAATCATGAGCGAAGATACTGGTTTCACCACCATGGCAGGTCCGGCGGCTGAGGGGGAAGCACCGGAGATCGGCGTGGGAATGCTGGGCTATGCCTTTATGGGCAAGGCACACACGAACGCATACAAAACCATTCCCTATATGATGTATCCGCCGCCCGCGATTCCCAGGTTGGTAGCGATTTCGGGGCGCAATGAGGTGGCTGTGGCGCAGGCAGCCAGGCGCTATGGCTACGAAAAGTATTACACAGACTGGCGGGATATGATCGAGGACCCCGATGTCCAGATGTTGGATAACGGTGGTCCCAATAATCTACATGCCGGTCCCGCCGCGCTGGCTGCCCAATACGGCAAACATGTCCTGTGTGAGAAGCCGTTAGCCCGCACCGCGGACGAGGCCAGGGCGATGTTGGACGCGGTTGAGAAAGCCGGCGTCAAACATATGACGGCCTTCAACTATCGTTTTGTGCCCGCCATTCGACTGATTCGCAATCTGATCGATCAGGGTAAACTGGGTCGCATCTATCACTTCCGCGCCGTGTACCTTCAGGAGTGGATCATGCCCCACTATGGCACACCCAAGATCTGGCGCCTGAACAAGGAAGTGGCCGGCAGTGGTGCCCTGGGCGACCTGGGTGCCCATATTATCGACCTGGCCCACTATCTGGTGGGCGGTATCAGCTCGATTGCCGGTATGACCACTACCTTCATCAAGGAGCGGGACAAGGAAGAGGGTGGCACTGGCGTTGTCGATGTGGACGATGCGTTTGCGGCTGCCATGGAGTTCGAAAATGGGGCTCTGGGCACCCTGGAGTGTTCGCGCTTTGCTGCCGGCCGCAAAAACTATAACAGCTTCGAGATCAACGGTGAAAAGGGAAGTGTGCGTTTCAACATGGAGCGCCTGAATGAACTGGAGGTCTTCTGGGTGGGCGAAGAGCCGAAGGAAACTCAGGGTTTTCACGTGATCAACGTCTCCGAGGGCTATCATCCCTGGTGGGGCAATTGGTGGCCTCAGGGACATATCATCGGCTGGGAGCACACCTTCGTCCATGAAATCACGCATTTCCTCGATGCTATCGTCAATGACAAGGACGTTGGGCCTCACGGGGCCACGTTTGAGGATGGGTATCGTTGTAACGTCGTCTGCGACGCGATTGCCGAGTCGCAAGAGACCAGAAGACATATCGACATAAAGTACTAGCTAATTGTCAATGGCTGAGAACTTGACTAAGGATTGATCATGGAGAAAAGACGACCTCACGTGCCGAAAGGCCTTCTCATCGCCATCCCTGTTTTTTTGGTCCTGGGTGTGATCGCGGGTCCTATCATCCGTGCTCTTGTACCACCCGAAAAGTTGGCTTCCAACATCCTTCTCTATGGCCTTCCTTTTATCTTGGTGTTTATTGGTATCCTTCTGGCCTACATTTCCTTTATCTGGGCTGTGGCCAGCGTGCTGAACAACAATGTATCTGCCCGAACCTTCAAGTGGATCGAACGGATAGCCATCGCGGGCATCCTGCTGGGCATTTTTTGCATATTCCAGCCCTGGATATTTGGCCTCTTCGGCCGCGGCTTTGTGCTGCTGTTGGCTTCCCTGCTGTTTTACATTCTGTGGAGCCATATTGTGGCCAAACCGATTGAGGATGAGGAAGTCCAGGCCTTGCCGGGTACGTGAGACCACCCAGGCTGCTTTCTTTGTACTGTGTTGCACTCATTCGCTCCGGGTTCGGAGTCGAGGCTGCGCACAGCCTGGACGCCTGAAAAAAAACAGGAATAGAACCCGGTTTCGAGGCTTGAAATGATGTCAGCAAAGAACCTCTTTCTGGGACTCGATGTGTCGACCACCGGTGCCAAGGCACTGCTGGTTGATGAATCGGGACATGTTATTGGCAGCGCGACCAACCTCTTGTCGTTGTCGACCCCCAGGCCCCTCTGGTCCGAACAGGACCCGGAAGACTGGTGGGTCGGAATGGCTGCCAGTATTCGCGAGGTACTGCAGGACAACCAGGTGACAGGCTCATCTGTCGCTGCGATCGGCCTGACCGGCCAGATGCATGGCCTGGTCATGCTCGACGGTGGAGGCCAGGTACTTCGTCCAGCCATTCTATGGAATGACCAGCGAACTGGTCCCCAGTGCGATGAAATCCGCCGGCGGATCGGCAGGCGGCGTCTCATCCGGATCACCGGCAATGACGCGCTACCGGGATTCACAGCACCCAAGATTCTCTGGGTCCAGCAGAATGAGCCTGACCTGTATGCCAGGACCAGGCACATTCTACTGCCGAAGGACTATATCCGGTTTCGGCTTACCGGCCAGTTTGCTGTTGATCGGGCTGGTGGTGCCGGAACCATTCTGTTCGATTTGAAGGACCGCACCTGGTCTGATGAAATGACAGAGGCGCTGGAGATTCCGGCGGCATGGCTGCCGCCGACCTTCGAAGGATCCGAGGTATCTGGTGTGGTCACGGCAGTTGTTGCTGCCGAGACGGGCCTGGCCGAGGGCACACCGGTTGTGGGTGGCGGTGGCGATCAGGCGGCGCAGGCTGTTGGCGTTGGTGCCGTCAAACCTGGCATCGTCGCATTGACTCTTGGAACATCGGGAGTTGTTTTCGCCTCGACGCCGGCGCCACTGATCGAGCCTGAGGGAAGGTTGCATGCCTTTTGTCATGCCGTTCCGGGAGCCTGGCATTTCATGGGTGTGATGCTCAGTGCCGCGGGGAGTCTGCAATGGTATCGTGACCAGTTGGCCCGTGAGATGAGCTTTCCAGACTTGCTTGCCGAGGCGACCGAGGTGCCGCCGGGCAGTGAGGGCCTGTTCTTCCTTCCCTACCTGACTGGCGAGCGCACGCCCTATCCTGATCCGCTGGCCCGGGGGGCATGGGTCGGCTTGACCCTGCGCCACCACCGCGCTCATTTGACCAGAGCCGTGCTGGAAGGTGTCGCCTTCGGTATCAAGGACAGTTTCACCTTGATCCAGGAGGCCGGCCTGGGAGAAGTCGAACAGGTTCGCATTTCCGGCGGCGGCGCTCGCAGCCCTGTCTGGCGGCAGATCATGGCCGACGTGCTTGGTGTTGAGTTGGTAACGGTAAACACCGCCGAGGGCGCAGCCTTCGGCGCGGCGCTGCTGGCGGCTGTGGGTGCGGGAGCTTTTGCTGACGTGCCCTCGGCCTGCGAAAAGACCATACAGATCACCGGCAGCAGCAAACCTGGCGCCGACAGTTGGACCTACCAGCGCTACTATCCACACTACCGGGCGCTCTACCCTGCTCTTTCCAATGAGTTCACCGCTATCGCCGAACTGGTCGAATAATCTGGAGTGAGGTATGGAGGATCTAATGGACAAGTATGGCTATCGGTTTTCATTCGGCCCATGGAACATCCACGAGGGCGCCGACCCCTTTGGTCCACCGGTGAGGCCAGGCGTGGATTTCGACGAAAAGCTGGCGATTCTCAAGGAATTGGGATTCGACGGGATGCAGTTCCACGATGATGACGCCGTGCCTGACCTGGATAATCTGACCGCGCTGGAAATTCGCCAACAGGGTGAGGCCATGAAGGCCAGGCTCGATGACCTGGATTTGGTGGCGGAGTTTGTGGCGCCCAGGCTGTGGGAACATCCAATGACCGTCGATGGCGGGTTCACGGCAAATGATCCGCGTGCCCGGGCGTATGCCATCGAACGAGCCATAAAATGCGCGGACATCTGTCGATATCTGGGAACGGACCTGATGGTTCTCTGGCTGGCCCGGGAGGGCACCTATTTACGCGAAGCCAAGGACGCGGTGCGGGCAACCCACCTGTTGGTGGAGGCGATCAATGCCCTGCTCGACCATGATCCTGATCTTAGAATTGTCATCGAACCCAAACCCAATGAGCCCATGGATCTGGCCTATATTCCGACTATTGGCCACGCTCTGGCGCTGGGTTTCATGGCCAGCGACCCATCCCGGGTGGGTGCGCTGGTCGAATCTGCCCACGCGGTGCTGGCCGGGCTCGATCCAGCCGATGAAATGAGTTTCGCCCTGGCCTTTGACAAGCTATGGAGTGTCCACCTCAACGATCAAAACGGTTTGAAGTTCGATCAGGATCGGTCCTTTGGATCGGTGGACCTGCGCAGGGCCTTCAACCAGGTAAGGGTGTTGGAGGAGAATCGGTTCTTCGACGTGGGCATGGTGGGTCTCGATGTCAAGGCACTACGTACGCAGCCGCCTGATCTGGCGACCAAACACCTGAGCAACAGCTTGAAAACCTTCTTGCGCCTGGTCGAGATTGTGCGCAGGTTGGATCAGGAGAAGATGGACGAACTGATCGTTGCCCGCGACTACGAAGAACTGGACTGGTTGGTCCTGTCTGCATTGATGGGCAATGGATAGTTTGCATCCCTCAGTGACTGGAGTTACGCAGTTTGCACGCAGCGCCTGCGGCCCTGCGCAGGTGTACTGAGTGCGATCGAAGTGCGCGAACGGGTCAAATGCCGCCCTTCGAAGTCCTCCCGGACCGCCGACCTCACGGTCCGCCTGCTGGCGTAGCTCACGCACCGCCTGCTGGCGTAGCTCACGCACCGCCTGCTGGCGTAGCTCACGCACCGCCTGCTGGCGTAGCTCACGCACCGCCTGCTGGCGTAGCTCACGCACCGCCTGCTGGCGTGCTGGCGAGGCTCAGGATGTCATTTGACCCCTGTATTTGCCAGGTGCGTAACATGAGTCAGTAACTCAAGGAGTCACCCGAGCATGAAACGAGCTCTTTTTCAATATGAGATGGTTCGCAGCGAGCTGGAGGAAATCGTCGGGGCACCTTTTGTCTCGGTGGATGAGAGCGATCGGTTGGTGTATTCGACCGATTGGTCCTGGATGCCACAGATGTGGCTCGATCGGGGCGAACCGCTGCCAACCCCCGATTACATCGTTCATCCTGGTTCCCCCGGGGAAATCTCGGAGATTATGGATATCGCCAATAAATACCGCATCCCGGTTGTGCCATGGGGTGGCGGTTCCGGTACCCAGGGGGGAGCTTTGCCGATATTCGGGGGAATCCTGCTGGACACCAAACGACTGGACAAGATCATTGAGATCGATGAAAAATCGTTGACTGTCACCGCCCAGGCGGGCATCATCGGCCAGCAACTGGAGTGGGCATTGAATGAAAAGGGTCTCTTTTTGGCCCACTATGCGGCCGCTTCCCGCTGCGCAACTCTGGGTGGCTATCTGGCGCCACGGGGCACAGGCACCATCAGCACCAAGTATGGCAAGGCGGAAGATCTGGTCCTGAGCATGGAGATCGTACTGCCGACAGGCGAGATCATTCGAACGCCCCAGGTGCCTCAACACGCTGCCGGACCGGACTGGCCTCCTCTATTCCTCGGGGCAGAGGGCACTTTCGGCGTAATCACCGAGGCCACCATGCAGGTGGAGTACATTCCCGAGGCTCGCCTTTTGCGTGGTATTCTCTTCGATGATTTGAGTAAGGCTCTGGAGGCAGGACGGCGCATGATGACAAGGCGATTGCACCCCTTTGTCATTCGCCTGTACGATCCAGCCTCGACTGCCAGCCGGATCAAAAAGATCCTCGGCTACGAGTACGACGGGGCATACATGGTATTGGGTTTCGACGGAGATCCCGATATCGCCGCGCTCGAAGAACAGAAGGCACTGGAGATCTGCAAGGACCTGGACGGACGGGACCTGGGTCGTGAGCCGGGTGAGGCCTGGTGGGAACACCGCTATGACTTTTACTACCCACCGATCAATCTGAAGCTGCCGTGGATGTACGGAACCACCGAGACGATCACAACCTACGACAAGATCGAGGATCTTTACTGGGCGGAAAAGCGGGCGGTCGAACAGGGTTTTTCCGACTGGAACGTCAGGTTTATCGGCCACTTTTCCCACTGGTTCCACTGGGGTGTGATGCTCTACTGCCGCTTCATCATAGAAGATCCTCCCGAGGATGCCCAGGAAGCGCTTCGTTTACACAACCGGGTGTGGAATGTGGCTATGCAGACAGTGATCGCCAACGGCGGTATGATCAATGAGCATCACGGGGTTGGCTTGAAATTGAGCAGATATATGCGCAAGCAGTATGGCGATGCCTGGCCCTTCCTGCAACGCATTAAGTCCACCATCGATCCCAACGGGATCATGAATCCCGGCAAGGTGGGCTTTGGCTTCTGATCTGGTCCGGACCGTTGTTCGTGTTTCGTATGTGAGGAACGTTGTATGTCACCTGAGAACATTCTCCTGACTGCCGACAATTGCAGATACTGCCTGATGTGTCGACATGTTTGCCCGGTCGCCCACGTTACCCGCCTGGAGACTCTCACTCCCCATGGATGGGGGTTGTTGATTTCCTCGGAGAGGCGGGGACTCATCTCGTGGAACGAGAGTTCCGTTGATCGGCTCTATTCCTGTGCCGACTGTGGTACCTGCCGCGCCCACTGTGTAACCGATCAACCGTTGCCCTATGCTATCGCAGTAGCCCGAGCCCAGGTTGTCGATCAGCGGAAGGCGCCTGAGACAGCTTATGCCGTCGACGAATCCCTGCGCGCATGGGGCAATCCCTATCGGGAACAGCTCCCCGAGCCTGTTTCAGGCCTGGGAGATGTGGCGCTGTTCGTCGGGGATGATGCCTGCTGGCAACGACCCGATGTGCTGGACGCCGCGTTGCTGCTCTTGAAAGGGGTGGGGATAGAACCGGTGCTGGTGGGCGTGGGCCGAAACAGCGGCTATCTTGCCAGCTCGCTGGGATTTCCTGAAACGGCGCGCCAACTGGCGGCCGCCAACCTGGCTGACATCAGAGCCAGTGATGCTCATAAACTCCTGGTGCTGACGCCCGGCGATTACTACGCCTTTTCTCAGCTATACGAGGAACGGCTGGGAATCGATTGGCCTCGCTCTGTGATCGTGGAGGAAGTGACGAATTTCCTGGCCGAGGAACTGGCCCTGGGACACCTGGCCTTTCGCAGATCCGCAGAATCCCCACCCTATGCCTACGTTGATCCGCCGCATTCGTTGCGCGTGCCCGACCGCCATGATGCGCCAAGAAAGCTGCTGACGGCCATCATGCCCGACAATCGGCGCGAACTGTTCTGGCGGCGGGACCGGGCACACCCGGTGGGCAGCAGTTCCCTTCAATATGTCCAACCGGATATCGCGACCGACCTGACCTACGCCCGGCTTGGCGATGCCAATGCGGTCGGCGCCGAACTGATCATTACCGAGGACCCCGGCGCTTTACACGCCCTGGACACCCATGCAGCCCGCTTCCGCCTGCGGGCGCAGGGCCTTTACGAGTTGCTGGCTGCTCATCTTGGCTCAGAAACTGTTTGAAAGGCCTTGTCCATGGGCCTGTTGGGTCTTCAAGGTGTGCTTCGCGGCATCAGGCGGGTTTCCAGGCCTGAATTGCAGCTTTCGAGCGGCCTGGGGAGGCTTTCGACCCCTTTTCAAACAGCTACTGACAGACTCTTCAATTCGACGTAACTGAAACAGGAGGTATTCCATGCATCTTTCAATGCACAACTGGATGAGGGCTGAGCCCCTCGAGGTCACCATACGACGGCTTGCCAGATATGGCTACGAAAGCATCGAGATTGGTGGCGAACCGGACAGGTATGACACGGCAGAGGTCCGCAAGCTGCTCAAGGACAACGGCCTGCGCTGCTGGGGTTCAATCAGCTTGATGTTCGCCGGCCTGGACCTGTTGCAGGCCGATGCTCAAGGCCGGGCCAATACAGTGCAGTATCTCAAGGACTGCATCACCATGGTCAAGGAACTGGACGGGGAGCTCATGTCCATCGTGCCCTCCGAGGTCGGCAAGGTCAATGCCCAGGCCGATCCTGAGACCGAGTGGAATTGGGCCGTCGAGGGCTTGCGGGAAGTGAACGCCCATGCCAAAAAGGAAGGGGTTCGTATCGCCGTCGAGGCGCTCAACCGCTTTGAAACCAACTTCATCAACCGTCACGATCAGGCGGTCCTGCTTGCGACGGAAGTGGGTGACAACTGCGGCGTATGTCTGGATTCCTTCCATATGAACATGGAAGAGGCCAACTTCCGCCAGGCGCTTCTCGATACAGGCGATTTGATCTGGGACTATCACGTGGCGGACAACAATCGCATGGCGTGCGGCATGGGTGCGCTCAACTGGCGGGACATCGTCGGCACCCTGAAGGAAATCGGCTACGATGGCGCTCTGACTGTCGAATTCGTGGCGCCATTGGATCGTACGCCTGCCAACCCGTACAAGAACGCTACCGCTGCGGCCGAGTCGGAGTTGACCGAAGAACAGCTCAAGTTCATCGAGGACCATGGCAGTGGTGTCCTGTCGGAAGAATTCTACAGCTGGTTGGTGGAAGAGACGGCCAAGACACTGTTGCCTCTGATCAAGTAGTTGGCAGCCGCAAACACTGACTGAAACCGTCTTCCGACCATCTCGGGGACAGCTTCCAACTGAAGTGGTAGGGTAAAATTGCATTTTGTCCAGGAAAGCTGCCGGGCAAGATGCAATCTTGCCGTACAGTTAGTCCAGGCAAGGTGGCAAGAGCCCGGTTCTGGCTTGTCCGGGTTAGGGGTTGTCTATGGGAAAAAACGTAGTAATCATCGGCACGCTGGATACAAAGGGACCGGAGATTGCTTACCTGCGGGACAGGATGCAGGATTTAGGCCTTTCCACGACTGTCATCGACTCAGGCATTCTTGGTGAACCGCTGGATATCATCCCGGATATCAGCCGCGCCGAGGCCGCGACTTACGGAGAGACGAACATCGACGCACTGCGCAACGCCGGTAGCCGGGGCAAAGCGGTTGAGGGAATGCGCGGGGCCCTCAAGGTGCTGGCCCGGGAGTTGTATCGAGAGGGCAAGTTAAATGCCATCGTCAGCATGGGAGGTGCCGAAGGAGCCGTAATGGGTGCCGCAGCCATGATGGGTTTGCCGGTCGGGGTTCCCAAGGTGCTTGTGTCTCCCATCGCATCCGGAAAACACTACTTCGACCCGCTGGTTGGTACCAGTGACATCATGGTCGTTCACTCCATCGTGGACATCCTGGGACTGAATCCGATTGCCACGACGGTGTTTGACAACGTGGCGGCGGCAGTTGCCGGGATGGTCGGGCATGGCCACGAGCTGTCGAAGCCGGGCGACGAGGACCGTTTTGTGGCAGTGACCATGCTGGGCAACACGACTCTTGCCGGCATGGCGATGAAGGAACGGCTCGCGGACCATGGCTATGAAGCGGTGATCTTCCACTCCAATGGGGTGGGTGGACCGGCCATGGAGGAATTGGCGGAAGCCGGTCAGTTTGTGGGGGTCATCGATCTTACCACCAACGAGACCTATGATCCCATGACCGGTGGCATCCACGATGGGGGCCCGGACCGGTTGAAGAGAGTCGGTCTGCTGGGTTTGCCCCAGGTAGTTGTGCCTGGCTGTATCGATTTCTCTGTTTTCCATGCCGATGCCATCCCTCCCGAGCTGCAGGGCCGGCCCGTGTATGACCACAACCCTGAATACACCCTGGTGCGCGCCAGCCAGGAGGAGATGATGGCTCTTGGTGAACTCTTCGCCGAGCGACTGAACCTGGCAACCGGTCCAGTAATCGTCGCGGTGCCCACGCAGGGCTTATCGATTCCAAATGTGCCGGATGGACCCTTCTGGGATCCAGAGGCGGACCAGGCGTTTCTGAACACGCTAAAAGCATCCATTCGCGACGATATTCCCGTTCTCAGTTACGAGCGCCATGTCAACGACCCATCATTTGGTGTTGCGATGGCAGACCTCTTTGCAGATATGATGGCGTCCAAGGGCGCCAAGGAGTCCGAAAATGATTGACGATCATAATTCGCAGAAATACCGCGACGTTCCCCATTTTACCGAGGGTGACCAGGACTTCCGCTCGAATTTCCTTTCATGGGATTTGGGCGACCTCTGTATCACCGATATCGAGACCTATCTGGAGACCAAGGATACAATTTTGGTACCCATGGCGAGCCTGGAGCAGCATGGGCCCCATCTTCCCCTTTACACCGACACGGTGACGGCCTGGGAGATATCCAAGCGTGTCTCGGAGATGATTGCCGTGCTGCACACGCCCCCGATCTGGACCGGTTATTCCCCTCAGCATATGCACAAACCGGGCCATGGACGCGGCACGATTACACTGCGAAGTAGCACTTTGCTCAATCTGGTGCATGACGTGGCTCGAAGTTTGATCCACCATGGTTTCAACCGCATTATCTTCATCAACGGCCATGGCTCCAATGTCAAGGTGATCGACCCGATCCTGCGAAAATTGAGGTACGACACCGGAGCGTTGATCAGTTTCGTCAAACCCTATATGGAAAACTATGTGGGGATACTCGATGGACTGATGGAGAATCCCTGGGATGAGACACCGGGCTGGCATGCCAGCGAGTTGGAAACCGCGCAGGACCTGGCCTGGAACGAGGGATTGGTCAGGATGGACCGGGCCGCCTTCACTCGGGCTCACGTTCCGGAGTTCCTTCCCAGGTCCTTTGAAAAGAAGGATGGTATGCCCGATGTGGAATTCGAGGACTACAAGTATTTCACCTTTCCAATGGATCACCATGAATTCATCGAAAGTGGCGTGATCGGCAATCCCTTGCGTGCTACCAGGGAAAAGGGTGAGGAGTCCTTCCGGCGCCTGTCGGAACACGTAGCTCGTGGAGTCCTTGAACTGATGGAAGTGCCTGTCGAAGTCCATGACCGGGAATTCGTGGATAGGGTTTTCTAGGATGATGTTTTTAATCCACCCCCCCGCCCCGTGGGCAGCCCCCAGAGCGGCAGCGAAGGGCTTCCTACCTGGGAGAGGGGAGAGGAGAATGACATGCAGGTAAGATTGGCGTACGGTCGAGATGGGCTGAAGGTGACTTTGCCCGATGGGTGTGACATTATCAAGCCCAGGGCTACTTTGGGATTGCCCGACGAGCAGGCGGCATTGGTCGCAGCCCTGCGCGAACCGATCGATTCGCCGCCGCTGGCGGAGCTAGTCCAGCCGGGGGATAGAGTCGTCATCGTGCATACCGACATCACCAGGGCGACTCCAAACGACCGGATCCTGCCGCCGGTCCTCGCCGAGCTTGAAGGGGCGGGAATCAGACGCGAGGAGATAACCCTGTTGAACGGTCTTGGTACCCACCGTCCCCAGACCGAGGCCGAGCTGCGGGCCATGTTAGGCGACTCAATCGTTGACAACTATCGTTGTCTGCAACATGATTGCTTCGATGACGCCAGTCTTGTTTCGCTGGGTACCACACAGCTGGGCCATCCGGTGCGCATCAACAGGGACTATCTGGCGGCCGATTTCAAGATATTGACCGGTTTCATCGAGCCCCACTTCTTCGCGGGCTTCAGCGGCGGCCCCAAGGCGATATTGCCATCCCTGGCCGGCACTGAAAGTGTCTTCTCCAACCACAGCGTCTCCATGGTTGCCGATCCCCGGGCTACCTGGGGTGTGATCGAGGGCAATCCCATCTGGCAGGAGATGCGGGAAGTGGCGTTGCGCACTGAGCCCGGTTTTTTGCTCAACGTGACGCTCAATGCCCGTCACGAAATCAGCGGTGTATTCGCGGGAGAGCTGCTGGCGGCTCATGCCGCGGGCTGTGACTTCGTGCGGGCAAGTGCCATGATTCCGGTGTCACAGCCCTACGATATCGTAATCACAACCAACAGTGGTTATCCCCTCGACCAGAATCTGTACCAATCGGTGAAGGGAATGAGGGCCGCTGCCGAGATCGTTCGAGAGGGTGGCAGCATCATCGTGGCTGCCGCCTGCGAGGATGGTGTGCCGGATCACGGCCAGTACGCTTCCTTGCTGGCGCAGGTCGATTCGCCTCAGCAAGCGCTGGACCTGATATCCCAGCCAGGATTCCTGGAACACGACCAATGGCAGGTACAGATACAGGCACATATCCAACTGAAGGCGGATGTTTACGTTTACAGCCAGGGCCTCACTGACGACCAGATCGAAAACGCCCTGTTTTTATCCTGTCATGACATTGAGGAAACGGTCGATGCATTGCATCAACGCTATGGGCCGAATGCCCGCATCGCTGTGCTGCCAGAGGGACCTCAAACGGTGCCCTATCTCGAAGATAACAGTTCAGATCATCGGATCTGACCGGTGGAAGAGTCAACCGTTGTTATCCTCTTGATCGCCGCTGTTGCCTTTTTCATGATCGGTCTGGCGAAAGGTGGCCTGGGTGCCACGTCGGCAACATTGGCGATGCCGTTGCTTGCGCTGGTGATGCCGGTGAGTGTCGTTATCGGCATGATTCTGCCGGTCCTGATGTTGGCAGATATCATTGCTGTCGGTTTCCACTGGCGGCGATGGAGTAACAGGCTTCTGGTTCTACTCATTCCTGGTGCCCTGTCGGGTGTCATCCTGGGAACCTATTTCATCACCAACGTGCCACCGGACGTGTTGCGTACGGCGCTGGGCATCATCATCCTGTTGTTTGCCGCCTACAAGGTTTTCGAAAGCCGCATTTTGGGGCTGTTCACTTATCACCCTCGAAATTGGCACGGTGTATTGGCAGGAAGCACTTCTGGGTTCATCTCTACCCTGGCGCATACCGGAGGACCTCCCATCGGCATCTACCTTCTGATGCAGGAGGTACCGCCTCGCACCTTTGTTGCCACATCGGCCATGTTTTTCATGATCCTGAATTGGATCAAGGTCCCCTTTTATTTCTACGCCGGTATTTTTGACCTGGAGCGCCTGCGCCAGATCATCTGGATACTGCCCATGGTGCCGCTGGGTGTGTGGACAGGCAAGCAGATCGTCGTCAAGATTGATCCAAAGGTCTACGAACGGATCATCGTGGCGATCCTGTCTGTATCAGCCCTGCTGCTTATCTTCAAAGACTGAGGAATCGGGATCAAATCGAGTTTCTGCCCTGTACATCCCGCGACCGCCGCGGGATGGATCACCAGCTCACACCTCTCGGTGGCCTTACCTAGCTCTCGCACCGCTTGCTAGCGTCACGGTACGCCTGCTGGCGTGCTAGGCCGCACCGCTTGCTGCCTCTCGGCACGCCTACCTCTCGGATCGGTTGCTACCGTGCTGGCGTAGCGTGCTGGCGTGGCGTAGCGTAGCGTCGCAATGACAAAAGAGGGCCTGTCACTGCGAGGAGATCGAGCGACGGCAGCAACCGAGTAAAGGCTGCGGGAGCAATCCAGCGAGATCAACGTGGCAGTCTCATTCATACTTGAGGAAACCGGGTCGCGAAGAGGGTCTGAGTTTGCTGCTTAGAAACTTGCGATTTCCGGACCGACCGTGTGTCATCCTCGCGTGCACCCCGGAGGGGCCCGCGAAGGCGGGGAACCAGAGCATGAACTCCTGGGCTCCAGCTCTGACTCACGCTAGGACGACCAATTATGGCACGCGATATCGATGGACTCCCGCGTGCGCGGGAGTGACGGATGCGTGAGTTTGTTGTACCGGCGCATCCCGCGACTGCTGTGGGTTGGTGCCCCCGCAATGACAGTGCGAAGCACGCCTGTTGGCGAGAGCCTCTGTAACAGTCACGCTTATTCTTCGGTGTTTTAATAGAGCGCTATCGCCAGCTGTTGCTGGTATTCCTGGGTTAGCGTGTGCTCTTCGCCTAGAACATCGAAGATGGACAACATGTTCTTGCGGGCATTCTCGCGGTAGGTGCCGCGATCCCGCCGTATCACTTCCAGTAGACCTTCCAGGGCTTCCCGGTAACTTTCCTTGGCTGCCAGGGCTGCTGCCAGATCAAGGCGGGCCTGTAAATCATCCGGATTGGCCGCCAAACGGCGCCTGGCATCGACTTCCCCTCCGCTCAGTTCGGCAGACTGGCGGAAGTTTGCCTTGGCGATCCAGCTCTCTGCTTCGGCGCGTTCCGGTTTGGCCTGTGGCACGCGTTGCAGCGCAGCCAGTGACTCATCCATCCGATCGAGATTGAAGAGAACTCTGCCAAGCCCGAGCAGGGCACCGGCGTTATTGGGATCGTCCAGCAACGCTTGCTGGTAGAGGCTTTCGGCCTGCCCAAGGTCACCCCCGGCTTCCAGGCGCCTGGCGTCGCCTACCAGGTTTTCGGCCGCGCCGGGAACCAGTTCGTCGATGAATCGTCGAATGTTGGGCTCGGGCTGGGCGCCGACAAACTCAGCGACCACCTGGCCATCTTTGAAGCCTTTGACGGCCGGGATTCCCTGTATGCCGTACCGCGCGGCGGTTTGTTGGTTGTGGTCAACGTTCAATTTGGCAAGAACCCAGGCGCCGTTGGCTTCCGTTGCCAACCGTTCGAGGACCGGTCCGATCATTCGGCATGGTGCACACCAGGGCGCCCAGAAATCAACAACTACGGGCCTGGAATGCGACTGCTCGATTACCTGCTGTTGAAAATCCTGATCAGTTACTTCGATGATGTTAGACATTGTGTATCTTCCTATTAGTTCTCACTGTTGATAGTCAGCTCAGACATGGTCTCGCCCGACATGTTAGCCAGGATCGCCGCACTTCCCCTGCTCCAAACGGCAGTGTTCCGGGCCCAGTGGAGATCGCCGATGTCGTCGATTCCGGCTCTTGTATGTACCCAGATGGCTTCGCCTGGCACAAGCATATAGGGTGGAAAAACGTAGCGGGGCCCGTTGCTGTGCGCCAACGTCCAGTTGCGCAGTTGCACAGCTTCGCCGCCCTGGTTCTCGATGATTACTGCTTCCGCTTGAACGTCGCCGGGCGAGGCCACGCCAAGCAATACGACGTGCACGCCTGTCACCGGCAGGGTCGCCGTGATGGCCGCTTCGGCCTCGATATCGGCGCTCGCAGTCGTTGTGACTGGCAGGGTCACCTCGGGGCCCGGCTGCGGGATATCAACCAGGGTCGGTGTCGCCGAAGGAGCGGTCGTTGGCGTTGGGGTCGGGGTTCCTGTGGGCAGACTCGCCAGTGGTACCAGGAGCTCTTGCCCCGTCACCAGGTGATTGGCATCGCCTATGTCGTTCAGCTTGAGCAGAATCTTCGGGTCGACATCCAGTCTTTCGGCGATGGCCAGGAGGGAATCGCCCAGTTGAACGACATAGATGCCTTTTGCAATGGTCGGCGTTGGTGTCAATGGAACAGTTGCTGTCGCAGTTGGCCCTGGCGTTGCGGTCGACGGCACGATGACGAAAGGGGTTGGTTCGGTGCCCGAATCGATCCAACCCAGGTTCACTGCAAACCAGAGAACTCCAAGTGTGATTAAGAGGGAGATCACGGCATTGACAACAATCAGGCCAAGCCACTGGCGTTTCATTGCCCTCCTCCGTCTCCGTAGAGCCGCCGGTAGTTGGCGTAATGGGCCAGCACCCGTCGCACGTAGAGCTTCGGTTCTGCAATCGTAACTTCTTCAACGAACAGGTCGTGGTCGTCGGTATTGGCTTCGTCCAGGAAGTAACGGGCATTGCCGGGCCCGGCATTATAACCGACCAGGGCCGCATAGGGATTGCCGTCGAACATGTCCAGGGCAGCCGACAGATAGTAGGTGCCGAACTTGATATTGATGTAAGGTTTGTAGATGTCGCTTGCCTGGAAGCCGGACCAACCCAGCGCACTGGCGATCCACTCAGCGGTGCTGGGGATCACCTGGGTCAATCCCTGGGCCGCGGCGCTGGAGCGGGCCCCCCGTTCGAAAAAACTCTCCTGGCGAATCAGGGCATACATCAGCAGCGGATCAACTTCAAAGGCAGACCCTTCAGCCTCGACCATGTCGGCAAAGTAGTTGGGGTAGGCAAGCCGTTGGACAAACTCCGGCGATTCAAAGAGGCCATCAGGCGCGAGGGCGCCAAGCCGGACTCCTGCCAGCGTCGCGTGGCGGTATGCCCCCAAATCCCTGAAGTAAAGTGACAGCGCGTACATGGCCAGCGGGTCGTTTTTGTAGCGGTCACGCACGGCATCCAATTCCCGGATGGCCTCGGCGCGCAAACCGGCGCGAAGATAAGTCGCACCCCGCTGCAACTGCTTATCCACGGCAAGCTCAGCCGGCAGTTGGCGCAACGTGGCGGGATCGGAGACGCCGGGGGCAGCCCAGTTGGCAAGCCACGCATCAGCTTCCTCCTGCAGGCTTTCCTCGTCGGCGTTGGAACTGCTCGTTTTTTGCAGGGGCCCGTCGACGCCGGCCTGTGCAGCCAGTTCGGCCGCGCGCGCCGTGTAGTAGCTGTCCGGGGCTACCGGCCGGAGACCTTGCCAGGTTTCGATAGCTGCGTCGGTTTCGCCCAGCTCCAACTGCCCCTTGCCAAGCCAGAAACGTCCTGCGTGGGCATAGGTGTTGCCAGGATAGCTGTCGATCAGTCGCTGCCATGACTCGACGGCGCTGCCCGTTTGGCCGAGGCGATATTGGCACAGGCCGCCCCGGTAAAGGGCTTCACCGGCCTGGGCAGACGCGGGATATTGACGGACTATGTCCAGATATTCGGTCGCGGCCGTCTCGCAATCGTGGCTTCGTTCCGCGATTTGAGCGGCCTCCAGAAGAGCTTCAGGCGCTCTGACGGATGAGGCTTCGGCGGCCTGAGCGTAGAGGTCCCGGGCCACTTCATCGCGATCGAGGCGATACTGGGCCGTTGCCATACGGATCAGGACGCCGGCCCGATCCGGGTATTCCGGGTGGGTATCGAGCAAACCCTGCCACTCGGCCAGGGCCGACTCGTACTCCCTCTGTCCGTAGTAGGCTTCCGCCACCAGAACATGAGGATAGGCCGCATGTTCTGGCGTCTTCTCGAAGTACTCATACATCGCCGGGATTCCGGCACTTACGTAGCCATTGGCCAGCAGCAACCGGGCCCGAGTGTACTCGTCGACGGGCTGGGAGAGCAGATCGAGCTGGTTGATAGCACTGACCGTGACGCCGCTGCGCTCCGATTCTTCGATGGCCTGCCGGTAGCGGGAGGCTGCAGCCTCAGGCTCACCGGCGTTTTCCAGAATCTGGCCCGCTCGAAACTGGATTTCAGCCTTATACCGGTCATATTGACTCTGGGCAATGATCTGGTCCAACTGAGCCAGTGCGTTCTGCCATGATTCTTTTTCGGCATATACCTCGGCCAGCTCTTCCCGGGCGGCGAACAGGACAAAGTTGTCGGGTGCCTGAGCAATGGCTTGCTGATAGGCATCGATGGCGCCCTCGTCGTCGCCGGTGCTGCGCATCAGGCGGGCAATGCGCAGATGGACGGGGCCAGCCAGCGTGTCGTCCTGCGCCAGGTAGCGGCGGTAGGCGTCGATGGCCTGCTGGGGTGCCACGACCTGGGTGTATGCCCGAGCCAACCAGAAATCGGTCTCGGGTGGCAACTGCTCGGCCGGCACTTCTGCGCGGGCCTTCTCCAGGGCCACGATCGCCTCGGTCGGTAGATCATCCTCAAGATAGGCCTGGCCCAAGCGCCAGCGTGCTTCGTAGATCTGCGGATCGTCGGGCCGGTCACGGAGCAAGTTGGCGTAGGCCTGACGGGCTGCGCCATAGTTGCCCATGTCATGCAAGGCTCGCGCTTCGGAGAGTCGTTGGTTGGCAGGCAGGGTGGCCGTTGGTGTCAGCGTCGGCGTTCCTGTTGGCGTTGATGTCGGCCTCGGCGTGATGGTGGGTGATGGGGATGCCGTCGCCGACGGTGTTGCTGTGTTGGTGGGTTCCGTCGTTGGGGGGAGATCGTCCGCCGGCTCAGGGTAGGCCGTCTCGCCAGCATCCGAGGCAGCTTCGCCGCCGTCTTCCCGGCTGGAAACAGATGTGGCCCCGCTGTTTTGGCCGGGTCGCGGCGTGGCTGTGGCGGTAGCCGTAGCCGTGGGTTTGGCATCGCCGCAACCTGCTGCCATGATCAACAGCACCAGCAGGATCAACGCGGGCGGCCGTGAGAGGTTGAGTAACTTGATCAGCATGGAATGATGATAGTCGGTGCCCACATTCCTGTCAAATGCAGCGATTGCCACCGCCGGCATTCGTGCATTCGCGGCCCCATTCGTGGACGGCCTGCGCGCCACCCACCCAATGCGCGTACGGGCGAGGTCACCTCACCCGTACAACTTGTTGCCGGTAGTGTAATATGGTACTCTAATGACAATTCCCGTGTGATCCAATCAGCCAGGAACCAGAAGCGAGGCAGCACAAAATGCGACGACGCAAGCACTCCCAATTGTCCATTCCCGCGGCCTATGACCGCGAGTTCCACGTATCCCGGTCAGCCAGGGATCGATACCTGTTTGATGAGTCCCTGTTTTCTGTCCGGGGAACTATTGCGCTTGCCAACTTTCGGGCAGCCCGGCAGTTTACCCAGCGCGTCAATGAACGGCATGATTTGCTGCGCTTTCCTGAGCAGGCGGTGAAGGCAGGACAGATCAACGCCATGGCGCTGATTCACGAACTCATGCACTTGATGATTCTTGCCTACCGCCAGCAAGGCAATCCTGGCGCTCTTTCAGAGGGACTGGCTTATGTGGAGAGCATTGTGGGAGAAGGAGCGGTTCAGAGCACTGAACAGCACTTCACCGATGAATTTCCGGCACCCACGGTTTACCAGGGCAATCAGACAGCAGAGCAGTACCTGGCAGGCCAAACGGGCGAAGACCCCAACCAGGAAGTAGTTCTGGAGGAGATGCTGCTGCTCTGGCTCTCCAACAACAATCCTGCCTTTTCCCCCTATCGAGAGTTTTTTGATGATAGTGAAATGGCCAGGGAAACAGCTTACAGGGAAGTCGTCGACGGCCTGCGAGAGTTTTTCGCCGAGCAACCTGCCTTCGGTCCGGGCGGCATGACCCTGATCGACCTGTTGGAGGCCCCTGCCAAGGCTTCTCCCCACTCTTTGTCAGGACAGTTAGAGTATATCCGTGAGAACTGGGCGCCCTATCTGGGCAAAAGCCTCTACCGCTTGCTGGCCGGGCTGGATCTGATCGCCGAAGAGGAAAAGCCTATCTTTTTTGGACCTGGCCCCTCGTCAGCGCCCGATTTTGCCCATCTGGACCCGGAGCCGGAACGGTTCAGCCATGACAAGTTCTGGATGCCCAAGGTAGTCATGCTGTCAAAAAACGCCTTTGTCTGGCTCGATCAGTTGAGCAAGGCCTGTGGCGAGAAGCTCTACCGCCTGGATCAGATTCCTGATGAGGCATTGGATACGCTGGCCCGGTCGGGTTTCAATGGCCTGTGGTTGATCGGCCTGTGGGAGCGCAGCAAGGCTTCCAGGCGCATCAAGCAGATGATGGGCAACCCCGAAGCTGTGGCCTCTGCTTACTCGCTCTACGATTACCAGATAGCGGATGACCTGGGCGGCTACGAAGCCTACGAAGACCTGCGGGATCGGGCATGGCAACGGGGCATCCGGCTGGCCAGTGACATGGTGCCCAACCATGTGGGAATCGACGGACGCTGGGTCTTCGAACAGCCCGACTGGTTCATTTCGCTGGATTACAGCCCCTTCCCATCCTACACGTTTGATGGTCCTGATCTATCTGAGGACGGGCGGGTCGGCATCTATTTGGAGGATCACTACTATACCCGCTCAGACGCGGCGGTGGTTTTCAAGCGGGTGGATCGATGGACCGGGGATACGAAATATGTCTACCACGGCAATGATGGTACCAGTATGCCATGGAACGATACGGCACAGCTCAATTACCTCAACGCCGAGGTGCGCGAAGGAGTCATCCAAACGATTTTACACGTGGCTCGCATGTTCCCGATTATTCGCTTCGACGCTGCCATGACCCTGGCCAAACGCCACTATCAGCGGCTTTGGTTTCCCGAACCTGGCAGCGGTGGCGATATTCCCTCCCGGGCAGAGTACGGCCTGAGCAAGGAGCAGTTCAACGAGGCTTTTCCTGAGGAGTTCTGGCGTGAGGTAGTGGATCGAATCGCGGCCGAGGTGCCCGATACACTGCTGTTGGCCGAGGCGTTTTGGATGATGGAGGGCTATTTTGTGCGTACCCTGGGCATGCACCGCGTTTACAACAGTGCATTCATGAACATGCTCAAGAACGAAGAAAACGCCAAGTACAGGTCGGTCATCAAAAACACCGTAGAATTCGACCCTGAGATTCTCAAGCGTTACGTGAATTTCATGAACAACCCCGACGAGGATACGGCAGTGGCCCAATTTGGCGAGGGGGATAAGTATTTCGGCACCTGTACCTTACTGGCGACCATGCCTGGTCTGCCCATGTTTGGCCACGGCCAGGTGGAGGGCTACACCGAAAAATATGGCATGGAATATCGCAAGGCCTATTACGATGAAACGCCGAAACAATGGCTGGTCGAGCGGCACGAGCGAGAGATATTTCCCCTTTTGCACAAGCGATACCTCTTTGCCGGGGTCGGGAATTTCCTGCTCTACGATTTCTTCAACGCCGATGGATCGGTGAACGAGGATGTCTTCGCCTATTCCAATCAGGTGGGGGAGGAGCGCGGACTGGTCGTTTACCACAATAAATGGGCGGAGGCCGGCGGCTGGATTCGCGCCTCGGCGGCCTACGCTGTCAAGGGCCCGGATGGAGAGAAGCACCTGGAGCAGAAAACGTTGGCGCAAGGCCTGGTGCTACCCAGTGACAACAACGCATTTGTCATCTTCCGCGATCAGGTGACAGGGCAAGAGTATATTCGTAACTGTGCTCAGCTTCACGATGAGGGCATGTTTATCGAACTGGGCGCCTTCAAATACCACGTCTTTCTCGACTTCCGGGTCGTTCATGACGACCAGCTGAACCGCTACAGGCATTTGATGGGTTACCTCGATGGTCGGGGTGTACCCAACATCGAAGAGGCCATGGCCGAGATTGTGCTCCAGCCGGTGCTTGAGCCCTTCAGGTCGATTGCTAACGGTCATGTGATTCAGCGGGTGACCGATATGATCACTGGTGAGGAATCGGTCGATGGCGCGTTCCTGGTCGAAGTGAGTGAGCGGGCCGCGGGCCTGGCGGAGGCTGCCGCCAACTTCGCCGACACAGGCGGCGATAGCAGGTCGCTGGCGGGTCAGATGTCGGAGGAATTGGGACTTTTCATGAGTCTGCCCGACCTGGCCGAAGAGATGCCTGAGTTGAAGGCGACAGCAGCTGTGCTCAAAGAACATCATGATGAGAGCATTGTTATCTGGGGAACGGCCCTCGGGTGGTTGATGGTCCATGACCTGGGGCAGGTCGTGGACCCGGACGACCCGGCTGCGTCCAGCCGCAGTTTGATAGACGAGTGGCTGTTGGGACGCCAGATCGCTGCCGCTTTGCAGGAGGCAGGCCTGGACGAAGGTATAGCCTGGCATGCCGTCAGCCTCATCAAGGTGCTCGCCAGTCACCAGGACTGGTTTGATGTCAAAGCCCCGGCCGGCCGGGAGGCGTTGGTTGTCCTCACCAGGTTACTGCGCGATCGGGATGTGCAGCGGTTCCTCCAGGTTAATCGTCATCAAGGGGTTCTCTGGTTCAACAAGGAAGCCTACGAGCAGCTACGCGCCTGGTTGATGTTGCCGGCGATCCTCGATGCCCTATCCGGCATGGAGGAAGACGAGGCCAGAGAGACCATCGCTGAGCGCTATGCCATTCTCCAGAAGCTGGCCGAGGCTGGCCGGGAGTCGGGCTACCGGATCGAGACCCTGTTGGAGGCGGCCAGGTAATGGTTGGTCGCGTGGACACGGAGACACGGAGAGGGGGGATGCGGAGACGCGGAGAGGGGGGACACGGAGACACGGGGAGGGGGGATGCGGAGACACGGGGAGGGGGGACACGGCGGTCGGATGGGTAGGAGTCGAGGCTGTGCGTAGCTCCCTTTA